>NZ_JBHUSG010000027.1:0-127686 GCF_042673745.1 Kitasatospora sp. NPDC057015 | reverse complement strand
GAGCCGGGCGGTGCACCATGCGACCGCTGTGCGGGTGCGGAAGCTGCCGATAGCTGCTGATTTTTGCTGGATTGTCCCGTTTCATGAGAAACGTCCCCGGGCAGGCGTCAGGCATGGTTGACATCGGCTACACGATGATGAGCGAGCACAGCGGCCCGCGACAGCTGGTGGAGGACGTGGTGCTGGCCGAACAGGTCGGTTTCGACTTCTCCGTCGCCTCCGACCACTACTCGCCCTGGGTGGAGGAGCAGGGCCATGCGCCCTACGTGTGGAGCGTTCTGGGTGCGGCGGCGCAGGCGACGCGGCGGATCCCCCTGATGACCTACGTCACCTGCCCCACCATGCGCTACCACCCGGCGGTGGTCGCACAGAAGGCCGCGACCGTGCAACTGCTCTCCGAAGGCCGCTTCCGGCTCGGGCTGGGTTCGGGCGAGAACCTCAACGAGCACGTGGTGGGCGGGGGTTGGCCACCGGTCGACGTCCGGCAGGAGATGCTGGTGGAGGCGGTGAAGATCATCCGGGCGCTCTTCGCCGGCGGATACGTCAACCACCGGGGCAAGCACTTCGCCGTCGAGTCCGCGCGCCTGTGGGACGTCCCCGAGCCGGCCCCGCCCATCGGCATCGCCGTCTCCGGCGAGAAGTCCTGCGCCATCGCCGGCGAACTCGCCGACCTGGTCATCGCGGTGGCGCCGGACCGGGCCCTGCTGGAGTCCTTCGACCGGCACGGCGGCGCCGGAAAGCCCCGGTCCGGTCAGCTCCCCGTCTGCTACGACGCCGATCGGGACACCGCCGTCGCCCGCGCCCACGACCAGTTCCGCTGGTTCGGCGGCGGCTGGAAGGTCAACACCGAACTCCCCGGTCCGAGCGCCTTCGCCGCGGCGAGCAGGTTCGTGACGCCCGAGGACGTCGCAGCCTCCATCCCCTGCGGCCCGGACGTCGCCCCCTTCGTGGAGGCGGTGAAGGCCTTCACGGACGCCGGGTTCACCGAGGTCGCCCTGGTCCAGATCGGCGGGGAGGCCCAGCGGCCGTTCCTGGAATGGGCCGAGAAGTCCCTGCTCCCGGCCCTCCGGGAGCTCTGAGGCCCGTACAGGCCGCACCCCCGACCGGTGCGCGCCGCTGCCGGGGGAGGGCGCCCCCCGGCAGCGGCAGGGTCCTGGCGTACCGGCGCTCCGCCTGCCTCACCCCGTCTCGGTCCGCCTCGCCCCGCACTGGCGGCTTCCCCGCCCCGGTCCGCGCATCCGCTCAACCCGACGTGGTTCCCCGACGGGCGCGATCATGCTGTTCACGGACGCCGAGCGGGCGCCTCACTCCCCGTGGCTCCCGTGAAGTGCCTCCTTGACCTTGGCGACGGCGAATCCCCAGCCCTGCTGGAGCGTCGGCCTGCCGGGGACGGCCAGTTCCTGCGGATTGGTCAGCACGTCCAGCAGGACCGGCCCCGGAGTGGCGAAGGCCCGGCGGACGCTGTCCTGGAGTTCGGCGGGGTCGGTGACGCGGATGCCGGTGATGCCGAGGGCGGTGGCGACGGCTGCGAAATCGGGATTGTCCAGTTCGGTCCCGAACTCGCTCAGCCCGGTCTGTTCCTGTTCGAGTTTGACCATGCCCAGCCGGCGGTTGTCGAAGACCACGAGCTTGACCGGCAGCCGGTAGGCCTGGACGGTCATGAGGTCGCCGAGCAGCATGCTCAGGCCGCCGTCGCCGCAGAAGGCGACGACCTCACGGCCCGGTGCCCAGAGCTGGGCACCGAGGGCCTGCGGCATGGCGTTGGCCATCGAGCCCAGGTTGTAGGAACCGAGCAGGCGCCGCTGCCCGTGCAGGGTGACGAACCGTGAGAGCCAGACGGTGGCCATGCCGGTGTCGGACGTGAAGATCGCGTCGTCGCTCGCGCAGGCGTTCACGGCGGCGGCCAGCGCCTCGGGGCGGATGTCGCCGCCGGGGTTGTCCAGAGCGCTGCGCAGCCGTCCGAGGCGGTGCTTGTCGTGGTCGGGGTCGGCGAGGCGCTGCTGTTGGACGCTCCAGTCCTCGAAGCGCCGGCGGGCGGACTCCAGGTGGGATCGGTCCTCGACGGTGTCCAGGTGGGGGAGCAGCGCCTGGAGGGTCGCGCCGACGTCGCCCGCCAGGCCGGTGTCGATCGGTGTCCGTCGCCCCAGGTTGCGTTCCTGGAGGTCGATCTGGACGACTGTGCAGTCGGTCGGGTACCAGTCCCGGTAGGGGAAGTCGGTGCCGAGCATGACCAGGGTGTCGCAGGAGTCGAGTGCGTGGACGGCGGCGGGGTTGCCGATCAGGCCGGTCTGGCCCACCTGGTACGGGTTGTCTCCCTCGAAGCCCTCCTTGGCCTTGAGGGTGAGCACCATCGGTGCCGCCAGCCGTTCGGCCAGGTCCAGCACCGCGTCGCGGGCGTCGCGGGCGCCGCGGCCGACGAGCAGGGTGACGTTCCCGCCGGCGTTGATCAGGTCGGCGGCCTCGCGGACGGCCGACTCGTCCGGGCGGGTGACGGGGCGGGCGCGGGGGAAGCGGGCGGGGCGGTCGTCGGTCAGTTCGCGGTCGCCGAGGTCGCCGGGCACCGTGAGGACGGCGACTCCGTTCTCGCTGATCGCTGCTCGTACGGCGGCTTCGAGCATCCGCGGCATCTGGTCGGGGGTGGTGACGGTGTTCCGGTAGACGGCGACGTCGCGGAAGAGCAGGTCGTTGTCGACCTCCTGGAAGTAGTCGCCGCCCAGCTCGGCGAGCGGTACCTGTCCGGCGATGGCGAGGACCGGGGTGCGGCTCTTGGCGGCGTCGTAGAGGCCGTTGAGCAGGTGGACGGAGCCGGGGCCGACGGTGCCCATGCACACGCCCAGGGTCCCCGACAGCTGGGACTGGGCGCCCGCGGCGAACGCGGCGGCCTCCTCGTGGCGGCAGCCGATCCAGTCGAGGCCGTCGGTGGAGCGGATGGCGTCGGTGAGCGGGTTCAGTGCGTCGCCGACGACGCCGAACACATGGCGTACGCCGAGTTCCTGCAGGGCGTCGACGATCACATGGGCGACGGTGCGTGCCACGGGAGGGTCCTCCGGTTCGATTCGGGGGTGGAGAGGGTCGGGTGGTCGGGGCGAAGCGGGCGCGGCGGTCACACGGTGAAGTGCTCGGGGTCGGCTGCATGCCAGTCCCGGGCCCACGCTTCGGGGGCGTCGTTGATCAGTTGTCCCGGGCCGAGCTCCGGGTAGAGCTCGGCCCAGGAGCGGACGGTCTGCGGGTCCGTCCTGCGCTGCAGCATGTGCGGGCGCAGCTGGGAGGGATCGTCGACGCCCATGGCGGCCATGATCTGCAGGGCGCTCTTGACCGTCGCCTCCTGGTAGCGGTGGACGCGCCGGGACTTGTCGCCGACGTCCAGGGCCCGGGCCCGGCGGGCGTCCTGGGTGGTCACGCCGGTCGGGCAGGTGTTGGTGTGGCAGCGCTGGGCCTGGATGCAGCCGACGGCGAACATCATGGCGCGTGCGGAGTTGGTGTAGTCGGCCCCCTGGAGGAGCCGTTTGACCAGGTCGCTGCCGGTGGCGACCTTGCCGCTGACGCCGATCCGGATCCGGTCGCGCAGTCCGGTCCCCAGCAGTGCGTTGTGGACGGTCAGCAGACCCTCGGTGAGGGGCATGCCCATGTTGTCGGCGAATTCGAGGGGGGCGGCGCCGGTGCCGCCTTCGGCGCCGTCGACGATGATGAAGTCGGGCGTGACGTCCTCCTCCAGCATCGCCTTGCAGACGGCGAGGAACTGGCGGCGGGAGCCGACGCACAGTTTGAAGCCGACCGGCTTGCCACCCGCCAGTTCACGCATCCGGGCGAGGAAGCGGACGAGTTCCCGCGGGGTGGAGAAGACCTGGTGGTAGGGCGGCGAGATGACGGTCCGGCCCTCCGGTACCCCACGGACCCGGGCGATCTCGGCATTGACCTTCGGGCCGGGCAGCACGCCCCCGATGCCGGGCTTGGCCCCCTGACTGAGCTTCAGGGACACGCACCTGACCTGAGGGTGGGCGGCCTTCGCGGCGAACTCGGCCTCGTCGAAGGCGCCGTCCTTCGTCCGGCAGCCGAAGTACCCGGTGCCGATCTCCCACACGAGGTCCCCGCCGGGGCGCAGGTGGTAGTCGGAAAGGCCGCCCTCGCCCGTGTCGTGAGCGAAACCGCCCAGCGCGGCACCGGTGTTGAGAGCCAGCACCGCATTGGCCGAGAGCGATCCGAAGCTCATCGCCGAGACATTGAGCAGTGCCATGTCGTACGGCTGGGTGCAGTCGGGGCCGCCGATCCGCACGCGCGGCGGGTCCGCGCGCACCGCGCGCGGGGCCATCGACGGGACGAGGAACTCCTGGCCGGCCGCGTACAGGTCGAGTTCGGTGCCGAACGGCTCCTCCGCGTCGGTTCCTTTGGCCCGCTCGTACACGATGCTGCGGGTGTCACGGTCGAAGGGGCGTCCGTCGACGTTGCGCTCCACGAAGTACTGCTGCAACTCCGGGCGGATGCCTTCCAACGCGAACCGGAGACGGCCCAGCACCGGGTAGTTCCGCAGGACGGAGTGCCGCCGCTGCAGCAAGTCCCGTCCGGCCAGGAGCAGGACGGCCACCAGTGGACCGGCCGCCCACCACCACCATGGCGACACCAGCACACTCATCACGACGGCGGCCGCGGCTACGCAGCCCAACAGGGCGACCCAGAATATTCTCAGCACGGTCCGTCGTCTGTCCCCGATCGAGCCCGCCAAGCCCACCCGTGGAGGGGACATCGGTCAGGGGAGCCGGACGGTGCCTTCCGCAGACGTCGGGCTCGGCCTGGTCGACGCCTCGGCCCAGGTGTCCTTCCCGGTCGACAACGCCCTGGCCGGCAGTGCGGGCCGACACGACCTCGCGACCATCCGGACCTGGCTGTCCGGAGTACTCCGGGACGGCCGGTCCACCAGGCAGACCGGCCGGCTCCCGGGCCTGGACAGGTCCTGCCTCACCGGCCCGGTGCGGGCCCGGGGGAGTGACCTGCCCGGACCAGGGCAGTCGAGGTGCCGAGAGCGCGTTGCGCCGGGACCAGCCCGGTGGCGCCACAACTGAGGGAGGCGTCTTGAGCGGCATCGAGATCTGGGAGTTCCGCGGTACCTCCGGCCACGTCGCCGGCACCGACCTGGTCGGGTTCCACGTCGAGGCCACCGACGGTCACATCGGGAAGGTCGACAAGTCGTCCGAGGAAGCGGGCTCCCAGTACCTGGTGGTGGACACCGGTCCGTGGATCTTCGGCAAGCACGTCCTGCTCCCCGCCGGCACCGTCGTGCGGGTCGACGAGGAGGACAAGAAGGTCTACGTCGACCGGACCAAGGACGAGATCAAGAGCGGCCCCGAGTACGACTCCGAGAAGCACGACGCCGCCGACACGGTGTACCAGGACGCCTATGCCGGCTACTACGGCCCCTACTACGGCGGCCCCATCTGACCGGCACCGCCGACCGGCCGCCGGGGGGGCCCCCCCCCCCGGGGGGGCCGCCCCGCGGCCGTGCGCCCGGACGCAGCCGGCCTCGCCGGGGCCGATGTGCGGCGTCCGGTCCGCTGGGGCTGTGCCTTCCGTCCCTTCCCGTTCTCCACCAGGCCGGGTCCGGTTCGCATGGCGTGCCCGTCGCGGATCGGGGAACACGCGCGGTGGGTGGCGGCGAGCGCGGCCCGTGAAAGAACGGAATCCGGTCATGAGGGTGCCGCCGCGACTGCGGGTGATCACGACCATGGCGTCGGGGGAGGTCCGGCGCCGACTGCTCGTACCGGAGAGCGCCGCCCCGGCGTCGGCGCTCCCGGAGCCCCGGGCCGACGAGCCGACGGCGGTGGAGTCGGCGGTAGGGGAGCCGGGGGCTGCGGCGCGGCGGGAGGCGGGCGGGCTGCTCGCGGCCGCGCCGTGGTTCTCGGCGGGCCTGCGGCTGGCGCTGGGTGCGCTGGTCGGCTGGTTCCTGTTCGAGCAGGTGCTGCGGCTGGAGGAGCTGCTGACGCTGCTGGTGCTGTCGGCGTTCATCGCGGTCAGCCTGGAGCCCGTGGTCGCCGCGCTGTGCCGGCGGCGGCTGCGGCGCGGTTGGGCGGTGGCCGTCGTCCTGAGCGTGTTCCTGCTGCTCGTCGCGGGGTTCCTGGTGCTGGTCGTGCCGCCGGTGAGCCGGGAGGCGGGCGTCCTGGTGCACAGCGTTCCCGGCTGGTTGCAGCAGTTGCACGACCACCACTCCGCACTCGGCCGGATCGAGGACCGGTACCACCTGGTGGCGCGGGCGAAGCAGGCCCTGGGAGGGGACGGCGGGTCGGGTGTGATGGGCGGCGTCCTCGGTGCGGGCCGGCTGCTGCTCGACACGGTGACGTCCCTGGTCGTGGTGGTCACCATGACGCTGTACTTCATGGCGGGGCTGCCCGCCATCAAGGAGTTCTGCTACCGCTTCGTCGCGGGCAGCCGCCGGGCCCGGGCCCGGGAGCTGACGGAGGAGATCCTGTCGCGGACCGGGCGGTACATGCTGGGCAACGTGGTGACCTCGGTGATCGCCGGGATCGCCACCGCCGTGTGGTGCGCGGCGGTCGGGGTGCCGTACGCGGCCGCGCTGGGGGTGTTCGTGGCACTGATGGACCTGGTGCCGATCGTCGGCTCGACCGTCGGCGGGGTGGTCGTCAGCCTGGTGGCGCTGGCGGTGTCCTGGCCGGTCGCGGTGGCCACGGCGGGCTTCTACATCGGCTTCCGGCTGCTGGAGGACTACCTGATCATGCCGCGGACCATGCAGTTCGCGGTCGACGTCCACCCGTTCGTCACCGTGGTGGCGGTGCTGGTCGGCGGCGCCCTGATGGGCATCGTCGGCGCGCTGGTGGCCGTCCCCGCCGCGGTGGCCCTCGGCCTGATCCTCGACGAGTTCGTCTTCCCCCGCCTGGACGGCCGCTAGGGTCCCGCCGTGGGGGGCGGGTCGAGGCCGCGGGCGAGCGGTGAGTGTGAGCAGCGGAGCGGGCCCGGCCGGACACTGGTCTGGGCACTGGCGGCGACGCCCTGCACACCTAGGTGCTTCCCGAGGACCCCGTCCCCAGCAGGAGCCGGGCCCGGATCGCCCGAACGGCAGAAGCGGGTGACCGCGCCGCTGGGCGTGCGAGCGGCCTGTGCGAGGCGCAGAGTCGTTCGAAGGCCGGGTACCTGTCCCGGCCGTTGCCGAGGAGTCCGCCGTGACCACTGGGTCATCCTTCCGACCGTCCACCCTGCCGCCCTGGCCGGTGCCGCTGCCCCGCCAGCCCGATCCCCGTCGGGAGGCCACTCGGTGAGTGCCGGCGCCGTGTCGGCCCGTCCGCTGACCGGCCCGGCCGGGCCCGCGAGCACCGGAGCCGACGCGGCGCAGCTCCGCCGGGCGGGCGTTCACACGGATGGCGGCCTGCGGGGAGCTGGATCTCCCGCTGCCCTGGGCGAGCTGACTCGCACCCGCCGGGAGGGTTCTCACCCGCTGGGCACAGGCCGCTCCTGCGTGCCGGTCCGCGGGTACGAACCGGACAGAGCCAGTCGCCCACCCGGTCGAGCCGGGCTGGCACCCGCTCGGGCGCCCCGGGGAGTCCACCGTCGGCGAGGCGGCGAGGCGGTGCGGCGGGCTGTCGGTGAGGTGCCGGTGTCGGTGGTGCGGGAGGCGGACGAGGTCTTCGACGGCCCCGCCACCGCGCCGCAGCCGCGCTTCGTCACCCGGACGGACGGCGACGGCAACCTTCAGGTGCGACCTCCGGGCACCGGCTGAACCCGCCGGCCCGTCCTCCCGGCGGAGCTACTGCGAACCGGTGGCCTCCCGAACGGCCCGGTGTGCCGTCGCGGGGTTCGGGGAAGGCGTGGCCGGACCGTCTTTCCCCAACCTTTCGGGAGCACACCGTGGCAGACGACTTCGTGATCGACGTGAGCCGGATCCGGGACGAGGCCCGGCAGAAGATGGCCGAGGGCGCGGTGACGAGCACCTACGGTCTCGATGCCGAGAAGGTGATCGCCGTTCTGAACGACGTGGTCGCCACCGAGGTGGTCTGCTGGCTTCGCTACACGCGGCACGCCATCTCCGCGGTGGGCATCGACCGCGCGCAGGTGGTGGCGGAGTTCACCGAGCACGCCGCCGAGGAGATGCAGCACGCCCTGCGGGCCGCCGAGCGGATCGCCCAACTCGGTGGCGAGCCCGACTTCGACCCCGCCACCCTCGCCCAGCGCGCCCACACCGACTACACCACGCCGGACGAGAAGGACCTCAGGGCCATGCTGGAGCACAACCTGCTGGCCGAACGCATCGTGATCTCCACCTACCAGGAGATCGCCCGTTGGCTGGGGGACCACGACCCGACCACCCGCCGCCTCATCGAATCCATCCTCGAAGAGGAGGAGGAGCACGCCGACGACCTCAGCGACCTGCTCGCCGTGTGACCCGGGCCGCCCTGCCCTCGGGCGTTCGGCCGGCCCGAACACGGACAGACGTGCAATAGCCGGCAGCCGACCCGGTCACGATGACATGCGCTGCGGGAGTTAATCCGTTTCCTGCGGGTATGTCCGAGGCATGCTCACCCTCGGTGTGGAGGAGGAGTACCTCCTGCTCGACCCGGCGACCGGTATGCCGGTTGCCCGGGCGGCGCAGGTGCGCCGAGCAGCGCACCTGCAGCCGGCAATGGGCCAGGGCGAGGTCCAGCGCGAACTCCTCCAGGCACAGTTGGAGATCGCCACTCCGGTCTGCCATGAGCTGGAGGAGGTCGGCGGCCACCTCCTGCGGATGCGCCACGCCCTGGGCAGGGCCGCGGACCAGGACGGCTGCCTGCTCGCGGCCTGTGCCAGCGCGCCGTTCACCGATCACCTCCCCGTCCCCGTGACGGACACCGTGCGCTACCGGGCCATGCACAGTGACGCTCCCCGGCTCACCGACGAACAGTTGATCTGCGGCATGCACGTCCACCTCGGCATCCCCGACCGTGCGGCCGGAATCGCCCTGCTGAACGGACTTCGGCCCTGGCTCCCGCTGCTGGTGGCGCTGGCCGCCAACTCGCCGCTGTCACAGGGCACCGACACCGGCTTCGCCAGTTGGCGCACACTGGTCTTCGACCGCTGGCCCGTCAGCGGGCCGCCGCCCTCGTTCGAGGGCGCCGACGACTACGACCACCGGACCAGGGCCCTGGTGGAGGACGGGTTGATCCCCGACGCCGGCCAGATCTACTGGCACATCAGGCTGTCCGAGCGCTTCCCCACCATCGAGATCCGCGCGATGGACGTGCAACTGCGCCCGGACGAGGCGGTGATGCTCGCCGGTACGGCCCGCGCCCTCGCCACCCGCCTGCTCGGCGACGCTGCCGCCGGGCGGCCGTGGCCCGCGATCCGGTCCGAGACGCTGGACGCGGCCGTGTGGCACGGCGCGCGGTACGGCTGCACCGGCGAGGTGTTCGACCCGCTCCACGGTGGACTGCGCGCGCCGGGCGACGCGGCGGCGGCCCTCCTGGAGTTCACCGCCTCCGCGGTCGGGCAGGACGGGCGGCACATCACGCCCGTCCTGGAGCGGATCCTGCGCGAGGGCAACGGGGCGGCACGTCAGCTGCGCGAACTGCGACGCGGTGGCCGTGACGGGCTGGTCCGCATGATCGCCGACCAGACCACGGGTACCTGACCGGGTCTGTGGCCCCTCGGTCCGGTCACCCGACGACGGTGAGGGCGCTCGCGCAGGGCTGCTGCGCGGCGACCGACACCGCGCTGTTCCACGCCACCGAGCCGTCGCCGGAGCGGGCCGACGCGGGGTGGCCGGCCGCCGGTCCCGGGGGCCGCCGGCCGTGCCCTCCCCGCCGCGGACCGGAGGCCCAGGCGCGGTGACGGGCCGGGTCGTAGGCTGGATGGTCTCCCGACCGGAGCCGATCGCTCAGGGGGTGTTGCCCATGGCCGGTCCCCATGACCTGCAGATGCTCATCGACAGCGTGGAGCCGACGGCCGGCGAGATGCTGACCGTGCCGGATTCCGTGGCGCGCCGCGCGCTGTCGGTGGTGGCCTCCTACGCCCGTGACGCGGACGACTGCCGGCTGCTCCTTCAGGCGCTCGCCCTGATGCCCGAGGACGGACAGGCTGCGCAACAGCCGGCGGTGGGCCGCGCCGAGGGCCTCCCTTCGAGCACGGGACCGGTCGCCGGGGCCGGTGCCGATCCGGAATCCCCCGCCGCGCCGCCGTTCCCGCCGGACGGCACCGCCGCTGCGCCCGAGCGGCGGCGCCTTCGCCCGTGACCGCGGTGCGGGCGGGGGCGGTGAAGGCTTCGTACGCCCGACCACGGCGCACACTCGGGAGCACCGACGCCGTCCCGGTCAGTCGAGGACGCCGACCGCGTGGGCGATGACGAGCAGGGAGGTCATCAGCGCAGCGATGCTCTCGATCGCCATCAGCGCCTTCGCGCGGGTGGAGAGCGGCATGGTGTCGGTCGGACTGAAGGCGGTGGAGTTGGTCACCGACACGTACAGGTAGTCCATCAGCGTGGGTACCCAGTCACTGCTGCGGCTGGCGCCGTCGGCGACTTCCTCGACGGCGTCGTCGTTCTCGTCCTGGGAGAACCGGAAGTCCGCGAGCGGCAGCGCGGAGCGTTCCACCTGGGTGCGTACGACCGGACCGCCACGGTCCAGCTCCCAGAACGCCAGGCCGAAGACGATGATGCCGGTGGCCCACACCTGCAGCGCCGCGAGGAGCAGCGGGCCCCCGTCGTCCGCCTGCTTGGTCACCAAGGCGTGGACCAGCAAGCCGAGCGCGACGAGGTTGCTCACCCCGATCAGCCCCACCAGGGTGAGTGACAGCGTCCGGGACAGCCGGTTCTGCCGGGTCATCCGGCGCGGGTTGACCGCGATCAGCGGAATCAGCAGCAGCACTTCCAGGCCGGGCAGGACGAACCGCGGGCCGAGCAGCAACTGCTCCGGCAGGACGAGGTAGAGCAGGATCGCGACCAGCGTGGCGAGCACAGCGGGCAACCGTGCCTCTCCGCGGCGTCCGTGTCGGGGAAAACGCTGTCGCGCCTTCGCACGCTGGCCGTTCGGCAGTTGCTCTTCGGTGCCCATGCCTGCGATCTCCTCGGTCAAATCCCTTGTCGAACCGGTGGCTGCAGTGGGCGGGGGCTCCCCGGCGACGTCCTCAGTTCAGCCGGTGGCGCGGGCGCCCGGCAGCTGCCGCGGTGTGTGCGGGCCTGTGCCGGCCCCGGTGCTTGGCGTGGCCGGGCCTGGTGGCGGAGAGCACAGCTGCCAGTCCCAGCGAGCCGACGATCAGGATCACTGCGAGGTTCATCGGATGCCTCCACGTGGATCGGGTGTGCTGCCCACCTGCCCTGAACGAGCCGGGCCATACCCGACCGACCGGGCTGTGAGAGTGGTTCGTCGGCCTGGACTACGATTCCCGGCCGCGGTTACGGCGAGTGATGTCGAGGTTGAGGGCGGTGGCGATCGCGCACCAGGTGGCGTAGGGCACCAGGGCGGCGGCCGCGGTGCGGTCGGCGCGGGTGGTCCTTCGGATGAGGTCGGCGTCGCCGAGGTCTAGGAGTACGGTCCCTGCGAACCCCGACCGGTGTTCCACCACGTGCGGCGACCGGCCGGTCGCCGCATACGGTTCGGCAGCGTTTGTGGCGGCGGAAGCGCCGCGGGCCCCGACCGTTGGATTCGGTCGGGGCCCGCGGGGGTGCTCGGGGACGATCAGTGCTTGAGGGCGTCCTTGGCGTGCTCGCCGGCCTGCTTGATGTCGGCCTTGGCCTGGTCGGCCTTGCCCTCGGCCTTCAGACGCTCGTTGCCGACGGCCTTGCCGGCCGCTTCCTTGGCGGCGCCCTTGAGCTTCTCGCCGCTGTTCTCGATCTTGTCGCCGGTGCTCATCGTGCTCTCCTCGCAGTCGCCGTGCCCTGATGCTGACACCGGGGCGCCTGCCCCCTCCACCGGGGAAGATTCCTACGAATATGTGCGCCGCACCCGGGCAGCCGACGGTTCGACACAGCACTGGTTGATCCCCACGGAGGTCACGATGGTTCCCCTTCTTCTCGTTCTGCTGCTGGCCCTGCTCCTGTTCGGTGCGGGGTTCGCACTGAAGGCCCTCTGGTGGGTGGCGATCATCGTGCTGGTGGTGTGGCTGGTGGGCTTCGCCAAGCGGGGCACGCACTCCTCGGGCCGGCGCCACCGCTGGTACCGCTGGTAGGAGTCCAGGCACACGAATCCTGGCTCGGCGGGGTGCGCAGGCAGCGCACCCCGCCGCGGCATGTCCAGGTTCTTCCGGAGGGGTCGAACGGCGCGTGTCTGACGTTCACGCCGACATGGCCTGCCCGTCGCAGTCGGCGTCCTCCGCGCAGGCGGTGGCCAGGTCATCCAGCGACAGGCCCAGCGCGTGGGCCAGGGCCGCCACGGTGAAGAAGGCCGGGGTCGGGGCCCGGCCGGTCTCGATCTTGCGGAGTGTCTCCGCCGACACCCCGGCCGCCGCTGCCACGTCCACCATGCTGCGGTCACCGCGGGCCTGGCGGAGCAGGGCACCGAAACGCTCTCCGCGTTGCCGCTCTTGCGGACTCAAAGGGACTCTCACCATACCCGTGATACTAATACCGGTATAAGTATTGGGCAGCATCGCATCGCAGGGAGTCACGACACATGGTGGAGATCAAGACCGACACGGCACTGGAGACGATGCGAGAAGCCGGACGCGTCGTGGCCCACGCACTCGCAGCCGCACGCGCGGCGGCAGCCGTGGGAGTTCGCCTGCGCGAGCTCGACGAAGCCGCCCGCGGCGTTCTCGCCAAGGCCGGGGCACGCTCCCCGTTCCTGGGCTACCAGCCCTCCTTCGCCCCCGTCCCCTTCCCCGCCGTGATCTGCGCCTCCGTCAACGACGCCGTCGCCCACGGCATCCCCGACGACTACCGCCTGCGCGACGGCGACCTGGTCAGCATCGACTGCGGAGCCGAACTCGACGGCTGGACCGGCGACGCCGCGATCAGCTTCACCGTCGGCACCGCCCGCCCCGCCGACCTCGAACTCATCGCCGCCACCCAGCAGGCCCTGGACGCCGGCATCGCCGCCGCCACCACCGGCCATCGCATCGGCGACATCTCCCATGCCATCAGCAGGGTCGCCCGCAAGGCCGACTGCGGCATGCCGGCCGACTTCGGCGGCCACGGCATCGGCCGCCAGATGCACGAAGACCCCCACGTCCCCAACCACGGACGACCCGGCCGCGGCTACCCCCTGCGCCACGGCCTCACCCTCGCCCTCGAACCCATGCTCATGGCCGGAGGGCGCAACGACTACCACACCGACCCCGACGGATGGACCCTGCGCACGATCGACGGCAGCCGAGCCGCCCACATCGAACACACCATCGCCATCACCGAGGACGGCCCCCGCATCCTCACCCTGCCCTGACCTCGAACCCGCTCGCACGCGGCAGCTGGACGAAGTCGGCCACTCTCGGTAAGCGCAGACCAGGGATCACGGCCTCCTGCCGGTGCCGAGCTCCTGGTGGGCGGTCACGCGTCCTCGGACACCCGCCCGCACGTGGACACCGTGCCGACCCGGCGGGGCCGGTTCGCCGACGGCGGCCTGCCGGCCCCGGCCGACTGCAAGCGCTCGGGGCGCCCGGTGCGGAATCACCACATCCCGCGGGGCACTCCTGCGG
This sequence comes from Kitasatospora sp. NPDC057015, assembly GCF_042673745.1. Classification (NCBI taxonomy): domain Bacteria; kingdom Bacillati; phylum Actinomycetota; class Actinomycetes; order Kitasatosporales; family Streptomycetaceae; genus Kitasatospora; species Kitasatospora sp. NPDC057015. The sequence continues at coordinate 114,087 of NZ_JBHUSG010000027.1, read as the reverse complement.
CTGCCGGACCGCATCGCCTCATACGTCCGAACCGCCTCGGCGGTCTGTCGTCCGTGCAGGCTGCCCGACTGTGTCGCACCGGGCCGAGGATTGCTGCGGGTGGGATCGGGGTACAGGGCAACAAGGGAGTGTTCGGGCCTCTGTCCCGCTCCGCCCCCGGTCCGGCTCACCGCCGGGCACAAGAAACGATCACGCCGGGACGCCGCTGCCTGAAGAAGCCGGGCACGACGGCTCCCACCTCCGATCCTCGCCTGCCCGTCCGGTGCGCGAAACCGGCGCGGACGCCCTGCGGGGACGAGCCAGGGAGACCACCGTGTCCGCCCTTCCCACGCCTTACACGCCCGTGACGCCTTACCCCCCTGCCATGCCTCACACCTCCGGGCGGCCCATGACCGCCCCGGAGCCCGCGGAATCCGGCCGGCCCAGCCGCCAGGAGATGCGGGCCATGGGAAAGACCGAGGCGCGTGAGCTGAGCGACGCGCTCTTCGAACGGCTGGCCGGTCTGGAACGCGGGTCCGCGGCCTACAGCTACGTCCGCGGCACCGTCATCGAACTCAACATGCCGCTGGTCCGCTTCGTCGCCGCGGGTTTCCGCCACCGCGCCGCCGAGCTGGAAGACATCATCCAGGTGGGCACCGTCGGTCTGATCAAGGCTGTGGACGGCTACGACCACCAGCGCGGGGTGGAGTTCGTGACCTACGCGATCCCCACCATCGCCGGTGAGATCAAGCGCTTCTTCCGGGACACCTCCTGGCCGCTGCGGGTGCCGCGTAGCCTGCAGGAGCTGTACCTGCGGGTGGCCCGCTGCTCGGACCGGCTGGAGCAGCAGCTCGGCCGGCTGCCCACGCAGGGGGAGATCGCCGCCGACCTCCTCCTGGACGTCGAGGACGTCACCGACGCCCTGCGGGTCGGCCGCGCCTACCGGGCCGGCTCGCTCGACGCCCTGGGTGAGGACCACGACGACGAGGCGGGCAGCGCCCTGCTCGACCGGCTCGGCGCCGAGGACCACAACCTCGCCGTCGTCGAGTTCCGTGAGTCCGTCCGGCCCCTGCTGGGGGACCTCACGCCGCGCGAGCGCACCGTCCTGCGGCTGCGGTTCTGGGGAGGCTGCACCCAGTGCGAGATCGCCGAGCGGATGGGCTGCTCCCAGATGCAGGTGTCCCGGCTGCTCGCGGCCACCCTCGGCTCGCTCCGCGCCCGCTTGGAGGATCCGGCGGCGGAGGCACCCTGACCAGGCCTACCGTGGAAGTCGGGAACATCACCGAGACGGAAGGAGCGGAGTCCGTGGACCCCCGGAGCACTCCGGCCGCGCTGACGGTGGCCGTCCGCACCTCCGAACAGGGTGTGGTCGTCCGGCCCGAGGGTGAACTCGACCAGGACACCGCGGGGTTGCTGGGCGAGGCCTTGGAGAACGCCTTCGACGGGGGATCCGGCCGGCTCGTGATCGACTGCGGCGGGCTCGACTTCTGCGACTCCACCGGGCTGAACCTGTTGCTCCACTCCAGGCTCACCGCCCGGGACGTCGGCCGGAAACTGATGCTCGCCGACCCGGGGCCGATGGTCTCCCGGATGCTGGAGATCACCGGCACCCGGGCGATCTTCCACATCTACCCGTCCGTCGCCGAGGCGCTGGCGGTACAGGACGGCTGATGCCCACGGACACGGAAACGCGACGGCTGGTCCTCGCCACCGGCGGGGGATCGGTGGGGCGGTGTCGCGAGTTCGCCCGTGACGTGCTGACCGGCTGGGGCTGGACGCCGGCCGCCGAGGGTGAACGTGGCGAAGTCGTCCGGGACGTTCTGCTGATCGTGAGCGAACTGGTCACCAACGCGGCCGTGTACGCCGAAGGCCCCATCGAACTGCGGCTCGTCCGCTCAGCCGTCGGTCTGAGGGTGGAGGTGGCCGACTGCAACCCGGAACCGCCGGTGATGCGGCGCGGGGGTGACAGGGCACTGCCGGGCGGCCACGGTCTGCGGGTGGTCGACCTGCTCTCCTGGTCCTGGGGCAGTCGCGCCGACGTGCACGGCAAGACCGTCTGGTCCGAGATCGCGGCGCCGCCCGCGGACCTGGCCTCACCACCCAGGCCGGCCGGTCCTGGCTGAGCACGAGGTGGGGGCTCCGCACCGGCATGGGCGGGTTCACAGGGTCGACGTGCCTTGACGGCAGCGCCAACACCCGCCACCCCGACGTCCTCGCCGCCCAACGGTGCGAGCCTGCCCGCACCCGCACCCGTGCCCGCAGTGAAGAGGGCGTCCGCTGGGGCGGACGGATGCGCGTCCCGGTGTCCTGACCGACGGTGAAGGCCGTGTCGCAGGCGAGCGATAGGGTCGCCCGCGTGCGGTCCCGGCGCAGGCCTACCGCAGGCGGCAGGGGAGGCCCGATGACCACATGGCGGCGGTTCGAGCGGCAAGCGGCCACGCTTGAGTTCTGGCAGATCCGCCAGGAAGGGATCCGCTGCTTCCTCCGCTGGGGTTCCGACCGAACCCCGGGCAAGGGGAGCACAACAATCCTCGACAACGAGGAACAGGCCCGGCGCCACGCAGTACGCAAGATCAACGATCGTCTCCGCAAGGGCTTCACCGAGGTGAACCCGCCCTGCGATCCGGCCGAGGCCGAGGCCGGGGCACCGGTGCTGGACGTCATCACCAGGGCTGCCGGACCCCACGCACCGGCACCCCGGTACCTGCCGGTCGACGGCTTCGACCAGGTCTACCGCCGCGCGCACACGCCCGATCACCCGATGGGCTTCTACGAGTACTACGTGCTGCGTGAGCAGGGACGCAGCGCGGTCCGCTTCACAGTGCGAGCCGGCAGCCACCAGGACACGGTGGTCGCCGGATTCCTGGACTTCCTCTGTTCCAGGCGTGACCTCGCCTTCGACGGCGGGTCCCACCACAAGGTGCCGTTGCCGAGGCCGGTCGGGTCCTTCGATCACGTGTTGTTCTGCTCGCCGGCACTGGGCCGCGCGTGTGCTGCTCATCCGGGAGCGGCATCGAGGGTCGCGACAGCCTTCCCCGTGTTCAACTGCGAGATCGGAGACGAGGACCCGGAAGTCCTGGTCGACGCCCGCATCCACGGTCACGCCGCGCTGCCCCACAGCGACTGGGGACGATCGCCGTATCCCGTCATTGACATGCGCTTCGACATCCAGCCGTCGCACTACCGACCGTCACCGACGTTCAAGGTCTACCGGCCGGCCGACCTCCAGAAGCTCATGGACGTACTGCCGACGGCATCGCCGCAGAGCTGGCTGGAGGTACGGTCCTTCCGAGGCGAAACCACCCGCCTCCGACCCGACACAGCGATGTCCTTCGCCGATGCGTTGTCCTCTCTGATCAACTGACGGAACCGCCTGGCTGCCGCCTGACGCATCCCCGGGCCTCCGAACTCCAAATGGACCACAGCCGGTGAATCCCGGCCGCCGCGCTCCTGGGGCGTCTCGTCGCGGCCGTCGGTCGTCCCGGTGATGTCGGAGTCGTAGCGTGTCACCTGCCGGCCGCTGTCCCGGTCGCTTCCGTCGGATGTCATGCCGGGTGCCCGGCCTGGATGTCGGTGACGTCGTGCAGGGCCAGGGGGGTGGCCTCGGCGGCTGGCGCGTGGCCGGCGACCGGTTCGAGGAGGAAGCCGACGTGGTCGCCCCAGTCCGCACGGTCGATCACGCTGCCGACGAACCAGGCTTCCACATCCGTCAGCAGGGGTACCCCGGAGGGCCCCGGCGACCAGTCGACGCCCGCGAACTTGTCGACGCTGTCGCCGGTCAGACCGCCGAAGAGTTCGGCAAGATCGGGGCGGGTCCGGGGGATCAGGTGAACGGCGAGGGCCCCGCTCCGCGCGGCGACGCCGTAGGTGTGGTTCGCCTTGGAGATCCACACGACGAACCGGGGCGGATCGATCGAGCACTGTCCCGCGAAGCCGACCAGGCACCCGCCGACCTCCGCGCCGTCCGCCGCCGTGACCACGTAGACCGGATTGTCCAGCAGGGCGGTGAAGCGGTCGAACGGGCTTCCCACTGGTCCTCCACAGGACGATCGAGCGAGCGGGCGCGTGCGGCCGATGCGGCCGAGCACGTCGGTGGGCGGCAGCTCACCGGGCCCGACCGTCGCCCGGCCGGCACCCGGGTGGGCTGTGCCTCCTGACACGCATGGCGTCTGCCCAGGCCGGCGGATGCGAAACGGAGCGGCCGCGGGGCCGTCCGACGGTGCCGCGGCTGAACGCCCGGGGTCCGGCTGCCGTTCTCGGGGTGGCGGCCGCCATCCCCGCCCTCGGCGCGTACGTCCGGGAGATCTGCTGACAGGCGAGGGAGGGCCGGGCAGGCGAGGATCACGGGGCCGCCCGGGCAATGGGCGGGACGGCCGGGGAATGAGAATCCGTCGACCGGGCAGACGCCGGTCGAACCCTCTTACACGAAGGAGTTCCGCGATGCCACGTGGATCGAGTCCCAAGCGGGAACGGCAGTACGAGCACATCAAGGAGAGCGCCGAGGACCGGGGGGAGAGCCCCGCTCGCGCGAAGGAGATCGCCGCCCGGACCGTCAACAAGGAGCGGGCCCGGCACGGCGAGTCCAAGACCGCCAGCCGCTCCTCCACGCACGACATCTCCTCCGGCCGCCGCGGTGGGCTGCGCTCCCACTCCGGCTCCCAGGGGCCGACCTTCGACCAGCTCTACAACGAGGCCAGGCAACGCAACGTCAAGGGCCGTTCCAAGATGAACAAGAAGCAGCTCGCCGACGCCCTCGGGCACTGACCGCGCCGCCGGCCCCGCCTGGCGGCGGCGTACGGCCCCACGGCGCACGACCCCCGCGGTGGCGGGTGCTAGGGAGCAGGGCATGACCTTCTCACACCCCGCCGACGGCAAACGCGGGCGCTTCGAGCGGCTGGCGGAAGCCGCCTCCAACCTCACCAGCTCGCCTACGTTCTCGGTCTTCTGCGTGCTCCTGGTGCTGCTCTTCTTCGCGGTCCACGCGGCCGGCCTGTCGACGGAGTGGCAGATCCTCGTCGGTGACACCATGACGGCGATCACGCTGCTCCTGCTGGCCCTGCTCAAGAACTCCGAGCGCCGCGCCGAGCACGCCGTCCAGCGCAAGCTCGACGCCATCGCCGCGGCGCTCCTGGAGCAGCACGAGGGCCGGGTGGAGCGGCACGAGGGCCGGGACGGCGACGCCCACGACGATCTCCGGAAGGCGATCCGGCTGGAGGAGCGGCTCTGACCCGCGCAGGCGGGGGCCGGCGCCTGCGGGTTCCGGCCGCGGAGCGGAGCATCCGGAAGCACCGTGCGTCCGGCGGCTCCGGAGGACCGCCCGCGACGGCCCGACCCTGAAAAGGAGAACCCGATGTCGCCCCAAGCACCCGCGCGGCCCCTGGGCATCTACCTGAACGACCACCTCACCGGAGCGTTCGGCGGCGCCGCGCTCGCCCGCCGGATGGCCGGCGCCCACGCCGACAGCCGACGCGCCGGCGAACTGCGTGCCCTGGCCCGGGAGGTGGAGGAGGACCGGGACGAACTCGTACGGATCATGAACCGGCTCGGGGTGCCGGTGCGCCACTACCGCACCTGGCTCGGTCTCGCGGCCGAGCGGATCGGGCGGCTCAAGCCCAACGGCACCATGGTCCACCGTGCGCCGCTGTCCGACCTCGTCGAACTGGAGGCGATGCGGACCGGGGTCGAGGGCAAGGCCGCGTTGTGGCGGGCCCTTCGCGCGGTCGCCGACGAGAACCCGGCGCTCGACCAGGCCGACCTGGACCGTCTCGCCCGGCGCGCCGACGACCAGGCCCGCGTGCTCAACGGCTGGCACCGCCAGGTCAGCGCCGAGGTCCTCACCCGGGGCGCCGGGCCCGACCGGCTGTCGCTCCGCTGAGCCCCGCCGGCCCTGTGGGTGAGCCACCCTGCGGACCTCTGCTGCGAGCTCCGCCGCGGACCACACCCGACGGGCACCCGTCGTACGTCCCCGGGTGCCGGCGGGCCCTGTCACCCGTCCGCCCGCCCCGCCGGACCGAGGGGTGCGCCACAGCCCGTCCGCGCCCTACCCTTGACGCAGACCTCGGCGGACGAGCTGCCAAAAGGGGCGAGCATGCCGGAGGAACACGAGGAGAGCGCCCGGCACAGGGCCACCATCGACCGGCTGCGCGCCGAGGTCGAGGGCCAGCGCCGGGCGATGCGCACCCGCGCGGTGATCGAGCAGGCCAAGGGCATCCTGGTCGAGCGGCTGGCCTGCTCACCGGACGAGGCGTTCCAGCACCTGACCCGGCTCTCCCAGGACGCCAACCGCAAGCTGGTCGACCTCGCCGCCGACCTGGTCGGCTCGACAGCCCCACCGGACCTGGCGGATCCGCCCACGCCCAGGCCTTCGACGGCCCCGATGGCCCGGCTCCAACGGGTGGAGGACCGCGTGGCCGTCGCGGCCACCCCCTCCTGGCACCCGGTGGCGGGTGACTTCGCGGCCCGGTACCACGTCGCCGCCTCGGCCCTGGCCACCGCCGCGTCGCCCGACGAACTCGCCGCCCTGCTCGGCGAGACGGCCCTCGCCCCGATCGGCGTCGGCGCGCTCGCCGTCTGCTGCCTGGAGCCCGACGGCGCACTGCGCCTCGTCGCCAGCCACGGCGTGCCGGCCCAGCAGCTCAGTCAGTGGCAGCGGATCCCGCCGAGGATGTCCCTGCCGCTGACCGACGCCGCCCGGGGCGGGGACACCGTCTGGCTGCACGGCCGGGAGGAGTTCGCCGCCCGCTACCCCGACCTGACCGGCCAGGACCTCGTCCCCGGCGAAACGGTCTGCGCGCTGCCGCTGCGCACCGGCGAGCAGCTGATCGGCGCGATCAAACTCGGCTGGGTGGGCGAGTTCACCCCGACCCTGGAGATCGAGCAGTACCTCTTCGCGATCGCCCGGCTCTGCGCCGCCGAGCTGCTGCGGGTGCTCGCCCTGAGCCCGGAGTCCGGGGGAGTGCAGTTCCCGGCCGGTGAGCCGTGGTTCCGGGCCGTGCTGGAGGCGTTGCTCGACCCGGTTCTCATCCTGCACGCCGTCCGGGCGGCGGACGGCGAGGTGACCGACCTGCGAGTGGAGCACGCCAACACCGCCACCGTCGACCTGGCGGGCCGCACCGGCGCGGCCCTCACCGGCCGGCTGCTCAGCGAGCTGTACCCCGGCATGGTCGCCTCCGGCACCTTCCGGCAGCTGCTCGACGTCGCCGCCACCGGCGAGCCGTACCGCGGCGCGGCCGAGCAGTTCGTCGAGACGGTCGGCGGCGCGGAGCACGGCTCCACCATGACCCTGCGCGCCACCCCCTTCCTGGACGGTGTGCTGGTGAGCTGGCGCACCCACGACGAGCTGGAGCGCCGGGAGACGCAGCTCGTCCAGGCCCAGCGGCTGGCCGGCCTCAGCACCTGGCAGTGGCGGGCCGCCGACGACCGGTTCGACTGCTCGCCCGAGGTGTGCCGGCTGCTCGGGCTGGAACGGCCCGCCGGGCGCCTCCTCCTCACGGCGGCGCAGGCCGAGGCGGCGGTCGCGCCCGAGGACCGGGAGGCGGTGCGCCACGCGGCCCGGAGGCTGCTCGACGGGGAGACGACCGCCGCGCTGGAGTTCCGGATCGTCCGTCCGGACGGGGCCGCCCGCAGCGTGCGGGCGATGGCCGAGAGCGTGCCCGGCGCCGTCGCGGAGGGGCCGTCACTGGCGGTGCGCGGGGTGGTCCAGGACGTGACCGCCTGGCGCCGCACCGAGGAGGCACTGGCCACCACCCGCACCCGGCTCGCCGACCAGGTCCGCCGCACCGCCGACGAGCACCGCAGCGTCCTCGCCCTCCAGCACGCGCTGATGGACGTGCCGGGCGGCCCCGACACACCCGGCCTCGAAGTCGTCGCCCGCTACGTGCCCGCCGAGGCCGAGGGCAAGGTCGGCGGCGACTGGTACGACGCCCTGACCCTCCCCGACGGCACGGTGCTGATCGTCGTCGGCGACGTCTCCGGGCACGGATTGCGCGCCGCCGCCGGCATGGCCCAACTACGGGACGCCCTGCGCGGCATGGCGTTCACCGGCGCTGAGCCCGCCCACCTGCTGGAGCGGCTCAACGAGATGCTCTGCCACATCCGCGGCGGCTTCATCGCCACCGCCGTCTGCGGCCTGCTCGACCCGGCGGACCGGACCCTGACCTGGGCGCGGGCCGGACACCTGCCGCCGCTGGTGGTCCACGACGGCGCCGCGCGGTACCTGGAGCTGCTGCCCGGGCCGCTGCTGGGCGCCGTGTCCGGCGGCGTGTACCGCAGCTCGGTCCTGCGGCTGGAGCCGCAGGACCTGGTGCTGATGTTCACCGACGGCCTGGTCGAACGGCGTGGCGAGCCACTGGACGACGTCCTCGACCAACTGGCCAGGGCGGTCGAGGAGTACCGGGTGCCCGGCATCGCCGGCTGCCTGGACCACGTGCTGCGGCGCCTCAAGGCACCGAACCCGGTCGACGACACCTGCGTGATCGGGATGCGGTTGAGCTGACCGGGCCTCGGCGGCCTCGACAAGGTGGCTGTGCTGCTGCTCCGCGGGCCGGCCGGCGTGCTGCTCGACGAGTCGTCTCAGCCGCTCCCCGCCGGGCGCGGCGTCGGTGCGGAGGGCCAGGTGCTGGTGTCGCGCGGCTCCACGTACGGCTCCTCGTCGGCGGGGTGGCCGCCTGCGATGGCGCGGGCCCGGGAGAGTTCGGCGTCGAACTCCAGGCCGAGCAGGATCGCGAGGTTGGAGAGCCAGAGCCAGACCAGGAACACGATGACGCCGGCGAGCGTGCCGTAGGTCTTGTTGTAGGAGGCGAAGTTCGCGACGTAGGCGGCGAACCCGGCCGATGCCGCCAGCCAGAGGAGCACCGACAGGGCACTGCCCGGGGTGATCCACCGGATGCCGCGTCCTCGCACGTTCGGCGCGGCCCAGTAGAGCACCGCGATCATGCAGACGACGAGCAGCAGCAGGACGGGCCACTTGGCGACGGACCACACGGTGAGCGCGGCACTGCCCAGGCCGAGCGCCCGGCCGGCCCGGTCCGCGAGCGGGCCGGTGAAGACGACGATGACCGCGCTCGCGGCGAGCATCACCATCAGGAGCACCGTGAGGCCGAGCCGCAGCGGCGTGACCTTCCAGATCGGGCGCCCCTCGGCGATGTCGTACACGGCGTTGGCGGAGCGGATGAAGGCCCCGACGTAGCCGGACGCGGCCCACACGGCCGCCAGCAGGCTCACCACGGCCAGCACCGAGCTGGGGCCGCCGTTGTTCTCCAACTGGCTGACGGTGTCACGCAGCAGTTCCGTCGCCGGTCCGGGGGCGAGGTCCTGCAGGTTGTCCAGGATCCCCTGGGTCGCCGACCGTCCGATCACTCCGAGGGTCGAGACCAGGACCAGCAGGGCGGGGAAGACGGCCAGCACGCCGTAGTAGGTGAGGGCGGCGGCGCGGTCCGGGAGTTCGTCGGAGAGGAACTCCCCGCCCGTTCGGCGCAGGACCGCCCACCACGCCCTTCGCGGCAGGTCCGCCAACTCGTCGGGGGCCGCGTGCTCGACCCGGCGACTCGGGCCGGGGGATTGCGCCCGATGCTCGCCGGGCCGCGGGCGCGGATCGATCGGCTGGTGTTCGCCGGTCGGTCGGTGATTGCCGGACGCAGGTGCCATGGGGAGCACTTGTCCCGAACGGGCCGGACGAACCGCAAAATTCCTCAGAACAGCAGGAAAACACCCGGTTGGACCTGGCGGTGGTGCGACCTGAGGGTGGCGCTTCGTGGCTATGTCGGCAACGGCTGAAACGTCGTTCCACCTGGCGGCAAGCGTGTCGGGTCCGGTCTCGGACGCCGGCGGCACACCGGATCCCGGTACCGCCCGGTGCCCGAACTGCCAGCAGGCCGTACCGAGTCGCGCCACCCTGGAACGGGCGGCCTCACCGCGGCCGCTGCGATCGTCCATGACGATCTCGGGCCGGGCGCCTGAGGCCACCGACCTGCCGATCTGCATGCTGGTCGCACCCGCCCACCTCCGGGCCCCTCTCCTCGGGTCCGTCGACGGTGACCGTCTTCGTGGTGACCGTTCCGGCAATGAACGCTCCGAGAGCGGGTAGCAGCCCCCGGTCACCGTCATCGTCTGGCCCGCAGGACACGGCCAGACCCGAGCACCCGGAGGGACCCCGTGCTGTCCGAGCCCGTCACTCGAACCGACCCGACTCCCGTGAAGGACGCCGACCGCACCCTCGCACCAGGGTCCGAGCCCGGCCGCACCGGCGATCCCGGCCACGACGTCGCGGCCCGCAAGCAAGCGCTGCGCCGGCGCCTGGAACGGCTGATCGGCATTGCCGCGACCGAGGGCAACGAACTCCTGCCGTTGCGCAACGGCGACGAGATATTTCCGGCGATGCTGCGAGCCGTCGCGCAAGCCCGGCACACGGTGGACATGACCACCTTCGTCTACTGGCGCGGGGACATCGCCCATCGGTTCGCCCACGCACTGGCGGACAAGGCCCGCGGAGGCGTCCGGGTGCGCCTGCTTCTCGACGGATTCGGCAGCAGGCTGATCGAGCGGGAGCTGCTGGATCTGATGGAGTGCGCCGGCGTCCAGGTCGCCTGGTTCCGCCGTCCGGTCAGGCTCTCGCCGCTGAAGCAGAACCACCGGTGCCACCGCAAGGTGCTGGTCGTCGACGCCCGGACGGCGTTCACCGGCGGTGTGGGGATCGCGCAGGAGTGGTGCGGCGACGCCCGCACCCCGGACGAGTGGCGCGACACCCACGTCCAGGTACGAGGCCCGGCTGTGGACGGCATCGCTGCAGCCTTCGCCCAGAACTGGGCCGAGTGCCGCGAGGACGCCCTCTACGACACGGCGGACCGCTTCGAGGACCACCCCCAGCCCGGCTCCAGCGTCGTGCAGGTGGTCCGCGGGTCCGCCACCGTCGGATGGCAGGACCTCCAGACACTGATGCGGGTCGTCATAGCCTCCGCCGAGCGGCGGCTGCGCCTGGCCACCGCCTACTTCGCGCCCGACCGCTACTTCGTGGACCTGCTGTGCGCCGCATCCCGCCGGGGCGTGGAGGTGGAACTGCTACTGCCGGGCCCGCACACCGACAAGCGGGTCTGCCAGCTCGCCGGGGCCCGCTTCTTCGAGGAGCTCACCGCCGCCGGGGCGACGGTCTGGCAGTTCCAGCCGACCATGATGCACGCCAAGGTGCTGACCGTGGACGGCATTGCCACACTCATCGGATCGAGCAACTTCAACCGCCGCTCCCTGGACCATGACGAGGAGGTGATGCTCGCCGTGATCGACGAGGACTTCACCGGCCGGCTGGACCAGCACTTCGACGAGGACGTGGCGCGCAGTGAGCGGATCGATCCCGCCCGCTGGCGGACGCGTGGTGTCGGCCTGCGCGCCCTGGAAGCGGCCACCATGCCCATCCGGCACTTTCTGTGACCTCCGGCACCCTGCTGGGCGGGCGGTTGGCGCTCCGGGTGGGCACCGGCGATGCACCGAACGCGCACGTCAACGGTTGATTGGTGGCTCTCCTTCGCCGAGCGGGCCGACCTGGCGGGCGTCGGGCGTCGGGCGGGTGTCGGGGATCGCACGAACGCCGGTCCGAAGGGCGGGAATCCCTGCGAAGATCGGGGGATGGACGTCATGAGCAGGAACCACGTCGTGGTGACGGGTCGGGACGGCGGCCCGGTGGTGGTGCTGGCACACGGCTTCGGGTGCGACCAGAACATGTGGCGCCTGGTGGTGCCCGCCCTGGCCGAGGACTTCACGGTGGTGCTCATGGACCACGTCGGGGCCGGGCGCTCCGACCCCGCGGCGTGGAGCGAGCAGCGGTACGAGAGCCTGGACGGCTACGCGGACGACGTACTGCAGCTCCTGTGCGCCCTGGACCTGGGGCCGGTCACGTTCGTCGGCCACTCGGTCAGCTCCATGATCGGTGTGCTGGCGGCGGTACGGGAGCCGGACCTGTTCTCGGGCCTGGTGTTGCTCACCCCCTCCCCGTGCTACGTCGACGACGACGCGACCGGGTACCGCGGCGGGTTCAGCGCGGAGGACATCGACGAACTGCTGGAGTCGTTGGACGCCAACTACCTCGGCTGGTCCGGTGCGATGGCCCCCGTCATCATGGGCAACCCGGAGCGTCCGGAGCTGGGGGAGGAGCTGACGAACAGTTTCTGCCGCATGGACCCCGCCGTCGCCCGCGTCTTCGCCCGCACCACCTTCCGCTCCGACAACCGCGCCGACCTGGCCGGGGTCGGTGTGCCGACCCTGATCGCGCAGTGCTCCGAGGACGTCATCGCCCCGCCCGAGGTCGGGGCCTTCGTCCACGCGCGGATCCCCGGCAGCACGCTGGTCACGCTGAGCGCGACCGGGCACTGCCCGCAACTCAGCGCCCCCGAGGCCACCGCCGAAGCGATCATCGCGTTCGTGCGGGAGCGCAGGTGATGGTCACGGCCGGCGGTGAGGAGTCGAACGGCTGCGGCCACGCCCCCGAGGACGACGACGCGACGCAATTCTCCGCCATGATGGAGGACAGCGCCGTGGACCTGTACGAGAACGCCCCCTGCGGCTACCTGTCCACCCTCATGGACGGCCGGATCGCCAAGGTCAACACCACCCTGCTGACCTGGCTCGGTTACCGTCGTGAGGACCTGGTGGGCCGCAAACGCTTCACCGACCTCCTCACCGTCGGCGGGCGGCTCTACCACGAGACGCACTTCGCACCGCTGCTGCGCATGCAGGGCGAGATCGGCGGCATCGCCCTCGAACTCAGGACGTCCGACGGCACCCGCCTGCCCGTTCTCGTCACCTCGGTCGTCAGGACCAGCGACGAGGGGCAGCCCCTGCTGATCCGCACCACCGTCTTCGACGCCCGCGACCGCCGCGCCTACGAAGCCGAACTCCTGCGCGCCCGCAAGGAGGCCGAGGACGCGCACCGTGAGGCGGAGCAGGCCCGCCGGGCCGCCGTCGAGGCCCACCGGGTCGTGGAGGCCGAACGGGCCCGGCTGCAGAAACTGGCCACCACCCTGCAGCGCACCCTCCTCCCGCCCTCCCTTTCCGCGCCGCCCGGCCTGGAAGTCGCCGCGTACTACCACATCGCCTCCATCGACGAGGTCGGCGGCGACTTCTACGACCTCTTCCCGCTCGCCCACGGGACGTGGGGCCTGTTCCTCGGCGATGTCTGCGGCAAGGGCGCCGCCGCGGCCGCCGTCACCTCACTGGCCCGTTACACCCTGCGCGCGGCCGCCGTCTACGATCCCGACCCCGCCGCCGTCCTCGCCAACCTCAACCAGGTCCTCACCCACGAGTACCTCGGCACCGACCCGCGCTTCTGTACCGTCCTGTTCGGCGTTCTCACCCCCGACAGCGGCCGGCGGGACGGCGGCTTCCACCTCACCCTCGCCTCGGGCGGACACCCCCCGGCGATAGTTCTGGGCTCCGACGGCACTGCCCGCCACCTGCCCACCCCCGGTGGCCAGCTCCTCGGCGTCATCCCCGACCCCCAGATCGCCTCCACCACCGTGCGCCTGGCTCCGGGCGACACCGTGCTGCTGTACACCGACGGCCTCACCGAGGCGCAAACCGCCTCCCTCGGCAGGCCCAGGGGTGACGACGGCGGCCGCTACGGCGACGACGCACTGCTGGACTTCAGCACGTCATTGGCGCCCACCACCGCGCCCGCCGCGATCGCCGCCCTCCGGGAGCTCCTCGACACCCTCGGCACCGGGGTGGACGACGACACCGCCCTGCTCGCTCTCAGCGTCCCCCTCCCCCTCCCCGTCCCGGAGTCCGAGCGATGACCGACCTGAGCACCACCACCCGCCGCACGCCGACCGGGCCCGTCGTCGAGATCGCCGGAGATCTCGACTTCCACAGCGCCTCCCGGGCCCGTTCGGTCCTCCTCGGCCAGGACCTGGACCCCGGCCAGCTCCTCGTCGTCGACCTGACCGCCCTCACCTTCTGCGACTCCACCGGCATCACCCTGCTCGTGGCCGCCCGCAACCACGCCCTCAGCCGCCGGGCCGACATCGCGCTGGCCGGCGTCCCCGCAGGCGTGGCCCGCATCTTCGACGTCACCGGCCTCACCCGGGTCTTCGCCACCCATCCCACGGTCGGGGACGCCGTTGCCCGGTGGGTGGGAGGGACCGAAGGCGGAGCGTGACGCGCGGCACCGGTGGTCCGGTCCTGCCGTGCCGAGTGGGGGCCGGGGCGTCGGCCGCCGCCGGGCCGACGCCGCTCGGCGCGGCCCCCTCCGTGGGAAGGCCGGCGGAACCCCACGTGTGAGGCGGCCGGCCCGGCCTCCCGGACAACCCCGGCCTCCCGGATGACCGGGCGGAACGGGGGAAGACGGGCCGCATGACTGCAGGGGTGAAACACGCCGGGCGAGTGCTCGCGCGCTTCGTACCGGCCCAGACCGCCGTCCTGGTGGTGCTGGGCGTACTGCTCACGCGCCTTCCGGCGGGCACGGGCGCGACGTCGTCGGAGGACGCCGTCGACCGCTATCTGGCCGGACACCGGGGCGGCACGGCCGATGCCGTCAGCTCCTGGCTCTCCGGACTGGCCGCGACCCCGACGATCACGGTGGTGACGGCGCTGTGCGTGCTGGCGCTGCTGCTGAGGCCTGGGGCGGGCCGGCGTCAGGCCGCCTTCCTGGGCGGTGCGGTGGCGTTGCAGGCACTGGTCTTCCTCACCGTCACCGCCTGCGTGGACCGGACCCGCCCGGATGTCGTGCGGCTGGACGCGGCGCCGCCCACGTCGAGCTTCCCCTCCGGGCACACGGGAGCCGCCCTGGCGCTGTACGGCGGGCTCGCCGTCCTCGCTCACGCACGCATCCGCCGCCCGTGGAGCGGCCTGGTCTGCTCGGTGCTGCTGCTCGTCCCGCTCCTGGTCGGCCTGAGCCGCCTCTACCGGGGCATGCACCATCCCACCGACGTGGCCGCCGGCCTGGTGAACGGCAGTGCGTCGCTGGTGGCCATGGGCCTGGTGCTGCTCACCGACCGGCCCCGGTGGGCCGCCGAGAACGTGCCGGGGGAACGCACGGCGGGGGCCGGGCGGCGCCAGCGCGTCCCGCGGAGGGTATCGATGCTGCGCAGCGAGCCGGTCGTCGCGGGCGTGCCGGGAGTCGCGGGTGTGCCGGGAGACGTGGGGGTATCGGGAGCCGTCGGGGTGGCCGTCGCGGGCCGGGACACCCGTCGCCCGGAAGGGTGGGCTCCGCCGGTGCCGGTGCCGGTGCCGGTGCCGGTGCCGCGCTCCGGTGCACGGGGTGCGGCGCGCCGTGCGGTGGTGGTGGTCAATCCGCTACTGGTCGATGCCGCGACCCGGGAGTCCGTCCGGCGGACGCTCGAATCCTTCGACTACCGCGATCCGGTGTTCGGCGAGACCACGGCGGAAGACCCGGGCGCGGAACTCGCGGCGGAGGCGGTCCGGTCGGGCGCCTCGCTCGTGGTGGCCTGCGGCGGTGACGGCACGGTGACGGCCTGCGCGGGCGCGCTGGCCGGCACCGGCGTGGCCCTGGCCGTGGTGCCCTGCGGCACCGGCAACCTGCTGGCCCGCAACCTCCGGCTCCCCGGCGACCCGGCGTCGGCGCTGCGGGCGGCGCTCGCCTGCCCGCCCTGGTACGCCGACCTCGCCCTGGCCGACGGCGACGGCATGGCCCCGACCCACGTCAGCGCCATGGCCGGGGTCGGACTGGACGCGGAGATCATGGCCGGCGCGAACCGCCGCCTGAAGAACCTGCTGGGGTGGCCCGCGTACGGCCTTGCCGGTCTGCGCCGGCTGCGCAGTCGGCCGATCCGGGTGAGCCTGTCGCTCGACGGCGCAGTCCCCTTCGAGCGGGACGCCCGGATGGTGGTGGTCGGCAACATCGGCACCCTTCAGGGCGGCCTGCGCCTGCTTCCGGCCGCCCGGCCGGACGACGGCGTCCTGGACGTGGTGGTCTTCGACCCGCACGGGGCCGGGGACTGGTTGCGGGCACTGGTACGGATGGCGACCGGGCGCGGCGGCGCCGGCGCGCCCCTGGAGACCTTCCGGGCGGGGCGGATCGATCTCTCCTTCGACCGGGCCAGCAGGCGCGAACTGGACGGTGAGCCGCTCCCACCCGGCCGCAACCTGCGGGTGGCCGTGCGCCCCGGGGTACTGCTGATCCACGCCCCCCGGCCCGCCGGGGACCTCACCGCGGGGGCGCCACCGGACGCCGCCACGCCACGGCCGCGCCACCGCCCGAGCGGAGGCGCGAACCGCCCGTGACGCGGCCCTGATCCGCCCGGGCCCCGCCCCGGATCCCCGTCGCGGCCGTGCCGTCGCCCTCGTCCGAGTCCCCGCCCACCCTCGCCCCCGCCCGCATCGGCGTGCGCCGGCGGCCCTGCCCCGGTCCGGGAGCGGCCCCCGGTCCGGGCGACCACCTACCCCGACCCGCCGACCGCCAGGAGGAGACGCCCGATGGGGACAGCCAACAAGGTGAGACAGACCAGGACCCGCGAGGGGGACGGGCTATCCGGCGACGAGGCGGTGTCCGCCCTGCACCGGTACGGCCGCTGGCAGCTGGCCCGCGACGCCTTCGTCCGCTTCCGCTACGCCGACGGATTCAGCCACGCCCGGGCGCTGGCCTTCCAGACCACCCTGTCGCTGGTGCCCTTCCTGATCGCCGTGGTCGGGCTCTCCGCCACCCTGCACACCGAGCAGATCGGACGGGTGATCGAGCTGAGCGTCGAGCGGCTCACCTCCGGGCCGAGCACCGGCGTCGTCCGGGAGGTTCTGGAACGGAGCCGGGACCGGGCCGACGACGGCGGCGAGGCCGCGCTCTGGCTCGGCGCACTGTTCTCCCTGGTCAATCTCGCCACGGCGATGTGCCAGATCGAGCGGGGCGCCAACCGGATCTACGGACTGGAGCGGGACCGGCCGTTCCATCGCAAGTACCTCCGGGGGCTGCTGATGGCGCTCACCGCCGGACTACCGCTGGGCCTCGGGTTCGTGCTGCTGACCACCGGGGGCGTGGTCGCCGACGCCGCCGCCGAGGTGTACGGGTTCACTCACACCACGGTGGTCGCCTGGGCCGTGCTCCGCTGGCCCGTGGGGGTCCTGCTGGCCCTGCTCGCGGCCAGTGTGATCTTCCGGCGGGCACCGCGCAGGGCACAGCCGGGCTACACCTGGCTGGCCTTCGGCGCCGCCGTCTACCTGGTGCTGTGGACGGCGCTGACCTGGGCGCTGACGGTGTACCTCGGGGTGAGCGGCTCCTTCGACGCGGTGTACGGTCCCCTGAGCTTCTTCGTGTCCCTGCTGCTCTGGGCCTACCTGACGGCCGTCGCGCTCTTCCTCGGTCTGGCCTTCGCCGCCCAGCTGGAGGCCGCCCGGGCGGGCAGCCCGGCACCGGTCGCCCCCGATCCGGGGACGTGAGCGGGCGCGGCTCCGTGGACGGGTGCGGGCAGGCGAACGGTGCAGGCACGGAGAACGCGCCTGCACCGGCGTTCCCCTGCCATCGCGTCCAGGACTGCGCCCGGCGAGTCGATCAGCAACGCGGCCGGCCAGTCGAACGTCGACCGCGGACGGCGATGTGCCAAGGCGGGCGTCGAACGGCATGGGCGGGGTAGCCGCCACTGTCATGGGAACCACCACAGCCCGGCGCCGCCCGGGCCTGCCACGACCCGACGCCGACCGTCGGCTGGCCGCCCGGCTGCTGGCCGCGGTCCTCGCCTTCGCCCTGGCCGCCGTACCGTGCGCCGTCCTGCTGGTCCTCGTGGAAGCCCGCTGGGCACCGCTGGCCCGCCTGGACCAGGACGCGGCGCTGACCCTCCACCGTGTCGTGCTGGCGCACCCGGGCCGGCTGCGGGCCGCCCGGATGGCGAGCGACTACCTCTGGGATCCCTGGACCATGCGGTTCCTGGTCGCGATCACCGTCGGCTGGCTCCTTGCACGCCGCGCCTGGCGGCTCGCCCTGTGGGCCGCGCTCACCGTGACCGCCGCGGGCGTCGTGGGCCTCCTCGCGAAGCTCGCGGTCGCCCGGGCCCGGCCGCATCTGGCCGACCCGGTCGCGCACGCGGGCGGGTACTCCTTCCCGTCCGGGCACGCGATGACCGCGGCGGTCTCGTGCGCGGTCCTGCTGCTGGTGCTGCTACCCGTCGTACCCCTGGCCCTACGTCCGGTGGCCTGGTTGCTGGCCGGGTGCTCGGTGGTCGGCGTGGGCTTCTCCCGGGTCGCGCTGGGCGTGCACTGGGTGAGCGACGTGCTGGGCGGCTGGCTGCTGGGCCTGGCCCTGGTGGGCGCCACCGCATGGGCCTTCGACGTGTGGCGGGCGGAGAGCGGCCTCGTCGTGCCCCGCCTCACCGAGGGCCTCGAACCCGAACTCGCCGGGCAGGAGGCTCCCGAGCCGGTGCTGGCGGCCGGGGGCGGCGGCTGAGGAGTCCATGCAGGTCAAGGCTCGACCGGTAGCCCCGGTAGCCCCGGTAGCCCCGGTAGCCCCGGTAGCCCCGACGGCACCGACGCCATCGGCACCTGCCACGCGCCCGCGTCCCGGTGACAGCACCGGGCGCGACGGCGACCCGGAGCCGCTGCCGCTGTGGCGCCGCCGCTACCCGCATGGCGATGCATGGCAGGGGAGGCGAAAATGAGATTGACCGGAGGAGGGCCACGGATCAGCGGAGCGCGGCAGTGCGGTAGCCCTCGGACGCGTTGACGACTCGGGAAGCCGGGGACGAGCGGGACACAGCGGTATTCCCGCAGGTGCAGGTGGAATCACAGGTGATCGCTCATGTGTCGATGGCTCGCCTACTCGGGGACACCCTTGCTGCTGGACACCATCCTCTACAAGCCGGCCCACTCGCTGATCGATCAGAGCCTGCACTCCAAACTGGGCGTTGAGACGACGAACGGCGACGGTTTCGGTGTCGGGTGGTACCCGGAGGGCGGCAACGGCACCCCCGCGCTCATGCGGGATGTCGGCCCCGCCTGGAACAACCGCAACCTGCGCGAGCTCGCGGACCACGTCACCTCCCCGTTGTTCTTCGCCCACATCCGGGCGTCGACGGGTACGGCGGTCCAGCAGACGAACTGTCATCCGTTCCGGCACGGCCGCTGGTTGTGGATGCACAACGGCTCCATCGCAGGCTTCCGCTCGATGCGACGGGACCTCACCCTGCTCGTGGACCCCGTGCTCTACCCCGAGATCGAGGGGACGACGGACTCGGAGACGATGTTCCACCTGGCGCTCACCCGCGGCCTGGAGGAGGACCCTCCGGGCGCCGTCGCCAGGATGGTGGGGGTGGTGGAGCGCGTCGGCCACGAGCACGGCGTGGAGTACCCGGTACAGATGACGGTCGCCGTCAGCGACGGGACGACCGTGTGGGCCTTCCGCTACTCCAGCCAGGGTTCCTCACGGTCGCTCTTCTACAGCACCCGCGTGGATTCGTTGCGTAGGCTGCACCCCGAGGTGTCCTTCCTTCAGGAAGTGTCCGACGAGACCCGCCTGGTGGTGTCCGAACCCCTCGGTGACCTGCCCGGTGCCTGGAACGAGGTACCCGAGAGCTGCTACGGCGTCGTACGGGCCGGGGACGACGATCTGCGTCCCTTCGCCCCGGAGCCGGCGTGATGAGGTGACCCGACCGAGGCCTGATCGGGCAACGCCGCGAGGCCGCCGGGCCACGGAGTAGGCCGACCTCGCGCCCGAAGCCGCCACGTCACATGAGACGGCTTGAGGCTGTGCGGACTGCGGGACTTGACCCGCGCGGTCCGCACCACGCCCATGGCCTTGCTGATGACCTGGGACAGCCGCGAATGGGACGGTGGCAGCACCACCTGGAAACCGGTCGAGGATGGTCGCCGGCGACCGAAGTCCATGCAGGCGGCCCGCAGCGTCGGCGGTGCACCGGCGGACTCGGCAGGGGCTGCCGTCGTCGCCCCTGCGACGGGGGAACCGGTCGCAGGGGCGGAACCGCGAGGGACTACGGTCGCCAGACCACGGGCAGGTGGGACGCGTACATGGCGCCGCCGTTGAGCAGTTGGACCCCGCCACCGATCACGGTGTCGATGGACGAACAGGAAGTCGTCGAGGGAGTGAAGGCCGCCGAGGCGTACAGCACGCACTCGCTGGACATGTCGGGCGACGAGAAGGACGCCGAGGGCGGTATCGCGGCCAGGTTCGCCGTGGAGGAGAAGGGCTTCGAGGCGGTCCTGGACCTGGAGAGCCTCAAGCCGCTCGTGGCGGCACTTCCCGAGCGCGAGCGCTCGATTCTCGCCATGCGTTTCGGTGCCGAGATGACCCAGTCCCAGATCGGAGAGCGCCTCGGGGTGTCCCAGATGCACATCTCCCGCATCCTCAACCGCACCCTGAGCCGGCTTCGAGGATCACTGCTCGCCCAGCAGTAAAGAGAGGTGCGACCGGCTGACGCCTGTGGCCGAGGTGCCATCGGCGGCGTGTTGCTGCCTGTCCTCACCCAGCGGACCGGGATCGAGGGCGTCGCGCAGGGCGGGCAACCGGCGAGGACAGCCTGTTCGGCGAAGCGGGCGAGCAGCCGGCGCAGGACGCGCTCGTCACGGTCGCGGACGGCTTCGGCAAGGGCGGCCAGCAGCGAAGCCCGCCCGGCCGGGGGATGGTGGGCGGCGCCGCGTACTCCTGTGCGGGCTGTCGCCCTTGCATCGCCGGTCCTCCCGTCCGGTGGTGATGCCGCTCGGGGCCCTGGTCAGCGAGGTGTGGCCCGTCCGGTCGCGGGCCGAAGAATACCTTCCCCTCGAACTCCGAAAAATCTGTGCCGGCGGGAGTAGACATTGCCGAGTGCCGTGGTTAGTGTTTCTCTCGTAGCAAGCAGTCGAGCGGTACCTGCCAGACACGAACTGGCGGGCGGAAGCACAGAAGTTAGCAGGTCGGCGCGGTTGTGGGGTTCTGAAGCCAGGCAGGTGCAAGGCGGCGACGGGACCGGCGGCCGGGCCGGGTGGCCCGCAGGTATCAGGGGCCGCCACCCAGCGGTACCGCAGTTCGGCAGGTGCATTACCTGCAGTCGCAGTACGCGGTATCCCGGTGAAGGCGCCCAGGCTGCGGCGCGCGTGCCGGGAGGTCCGGGCAGTGGGGTTCCAAGCCAGGGAAGGTGCAGGACGGGCGACGGGGCTGGCTGCCGGACACGGTGACCCTTCGAGGCCGCCACAGCAGTACCAGGCAGTTCGCAGTTCAGCAGTACCCGTGTTGAGAAGAACCAGCAGGACCGAGCAGTTCGCAGGCAAGTACCCACAGAGGATGAACGGAGGGGACAGAGCGCCATCAGGATCGCCCGGCCCGTGAGGCAGGTTCGTCCGGGCGGACACCGCAGACCCCCCAGCTACGAAGGACGGTGGTTTCCGGTCACGCATACGCGATCCCCGCACACCCCCTCCCCCGGGGCAGTGCGGAACTGAAAAAAGCCGGCCCGAGGCCGGCAGATGGTGATGTATCCCTTCGGGGCCCCGGAGCCGCCCATGGCGCCGGGGCCCCTCCACGCGTCCCCGACCCCTACACAGAAGAGGTGCAGTGACCACGGCAACCATCCGACCCCACACCCCCAGCTCCAACCCCGGATCCAGCCCCAGCCCCAGCTCCGGCTCGGACTCCTTCGACGACGACGACTACCCCGCCTAC
Source organism: Kitasatospora sp. NPDC057015 (assembly GCF_042673745.1). NCBI lineage: Bacteria > Bacillati > Actinomycetota > Actinomycetes > Kitasatosporales > Streptomycetaceae > Kitasatospora > Kitasatospora sp. NPDC057015. The sequence goes on along the minus strand of NZ_JBHUSG010000027.1, from coordinate 92,531 downwards.
ACCATGGGCCGCGCCGCCGAGATGACCGGCACCACCGCCGGCTTCCTGCGCGCCCTCGGCGACCAGGGCCTCATCACCCCGCTCCGCTCGGAGGGCGGCCACCGCCGCTTCTCCCGCTACCAACTGCGGATCGCGATGCGCGCCCGCGACCTCGTCGACCAGGGCACCCCCATCGACGCCGCCTGCCGCATCGTCATCCTCGAAGACCAACTCGAAGAAGCCCTACGCCTCAACCAACAACTACGCCACGACGCCGGCGACCCCACGCCGACCGCCGACACCTGACAGCATCCCAGTCGCCCGGCGATACCAGTCCGTGGTCTCGCCGGGCCCTGCGGTCGATCGAGCGCCTCGCCGACACCACCAGGACACCGCTGCCCAGATCGGCGACGCGTCCGGCGGGCCCCGGCCCAGCTGCGCAAGCAGACGAAGGGCAGCCCGACAGCCGTCGGCATCATGGCCTTCGGCGCGGGGCTGCTGGCAGCCGCACTGCTGCCCACCAGCGAGGCCGAACAACAGCGCGGTGCGAAGCTGCGCGAGCACGCGGACCTGCTGGAGCCCGCCAAGCAGGCCGCCGTCGAGGCCGCCCAAGACGTCCGCGACGAACTTCGCGAGCCGGCCGCCGACGCCGCCCAGGCCGTGAAGGACTCCGTCCAGCACGCCACCGACACGACCAAGGACGCCGGACAGTGCACCGCCCGCGACCTGAAGGCCACCGGGCAGGACATCGCACGCGAGATCCAGCAAAGCCGAACATGAACCGGCCCACACGGACGTCAGAAGCGCCGACGTCCAACGACCGGTCCGTCGTGCCTCCCGCACGCGGGACACGACGGACCGGCGCCCGGATGGGCGCCGCTGGTTGCCGGGTGCCGCCGGATGGGGCGAAATCGGTAGAGGCCGGGCATACCGGCCGAAGGCCGGGGCAGGCGCTTGCCTGGCCGATGAAGCGATTCGAAGGTGAGTGGAACGATGAGCAAGGTGCAGGAATCGATCGACGTGAACGTGCCGATCGGCACCGCGTACAACCATTGGACTGCTGGCACGGCAGCTGCACGCGGCCCTTGACGCGGCGGGCAGCACCCTGGCCGTCGCCGAGTCACTCACAGGCGGTCGGCTCGCCGTGACGCTGGCCGAGGCGCCCGGTGCCTCCAGCGTCTTCAAGGGCTTGGTCACCGCCTACGCCACCGACGTCAAGGCGCAGGTCCTGCACGTGCCGCCCGACCTGCTGGACCGCAAGGGCCTGTCGACAGCGAGGTCGCGGAACAGATGGCCCAGGCGTGCGGACCCTCATGTGCGCCACCTACGCGCTCGCCACCACCGGCGTCGCGGGCCCCGCCCCCAGGACGGTCATCCGCCCGGCACTGTGCATATCGCCGTCGCCGGACCCCACGGCACCGCCTCGGTCGAACTCGGCGTCCACGGAGACCGCGAAGTCGTCCAGCACGCCGCCGTCATCGGCGCCCACCAACTGCTGCACGGCCACCTCCGTCCCACCGACAGTCCCATAGGGGAGACGCGCTGACCGTTCGCCGGCCTGTCTGCGAGCGCCGGAGAACCTGCCCGGGGAGGCGCCCTGAGCGCCCGCCGTCCTGTGCGGACACCCCGGCGCCCGCTGTACGAGGTCCGGTTCCGGGCAGGACCTGGCGAAGTCAGGCAGCGTGGACACAGTCCCAGGTGTGCCTTGTGGAGGGAGCAGAATTCGGATGGGCAGCACGACCTTGTCCACGGTTCGGACGGCGTCCAGGCGCCGCTTTCTGATGTGCCGTCCGACGTACTTCGCGGTGGAGTACGCGATCAATCCATGGATGGATCCGGCCCGGCCGGTGGACCCGCTGCTCGCGGTCCGGCAGTGGGAGGCTCTGCGCGGGGTGTTGCTGGGGCTCGGGCACGTCGTCGATCTGATCGATCCGGTGCCGGGCCTGCCGGACATGGTGTTCGCCGCCAACGGGGCCACCGTCCTGGACGACAGGGCCCTGGTTGCGGCCTTCCGCCATCCACAGAGGGCTCCCGAGTCCGGAGCCTACGAGAAGTGGTTCCGTGACCGGGGCTACGAGGTGCGGTGCGCGGAGCGCTGGAACGAGGGGGAGGGAGACCACCTGGCGGTCGCGGGCATGGTCCTGGCCGGGCACGGGTTCCGCACGGCCGCGTCCTCGCACGCCGAGACGGCCGACCACCTGGGCCGACCGGTGGTCGGCCTGACGCTGATCGACCCGCGCTTCTACCACCTCGACACCGCCCTCGCCGTCCTGAACGACGAGCAGATCATGTACTGGCCCGGCGCCTTCTCCCCGGCCAGCCGGCGCCGGCTCCACAACCTCTTCCCCGACGCCCTGCGCGTCGAGGAAGACGACGCGGTCCACTTCGGCCTCAACGCCATCAGCGACGGCCACCACGTCCTGCTGCCCACACCGGCCCGCTCCCTCGCCGCCCGCCTCGCCGCCGAAGGCTACGAACCCATCGCCCTGGACCTCTCCGAACTCACCAAAGCCGGCGGCGGCCCCAAATGCTGCACCCTGGAGCTATGAACCACCCCGTCTTCCTCAGGAGGCGGGATTCGGCCCCTGACAGCCGCCGTGGTTTGCGGGCCTGTTCAGGCGCACAGCGCCCGCCAGGGCCGGGTGCGCGCCGGACGGACGTGCCCGCTCGCACAGTGCCTGATCCGGGCTGACGCTGGGAAAGAACCCGGGCCTGCGGTGCCCTGGTGAGGATCGCGCGCCGCACCCCTTGCGTTTGCCACCGCGCCGCAGCACGTCGCTGCACGGTGCGCATGCCCCGCGCCCGGCGCAGGTGTTGGGGCGGGCGGCAGGGCAGGCGACCAAGTAGGGCCAGGTGCAACCGAGGCCGGCCCGTTCGCCCGCCGCTCGCGCGGTGCCGTGTTCCGACGCAGGTCACGGACCTGAAGAGCCGTCTGCCCGTCGCTGACTGTCGGCGGTGTCGTAGGAGAGTTGAGGACCATGGACAAGCCCGGTGCTGTGCAGAAGATCGTCGATGCGGTCGTCGAGACGGTGACCGATGACGCTCGCCCCAAGGTGGAGATCCCAGGGAAACCTGGTGGGCGGACACCGCAGCTTGCGGAGCCGACCGAGCCCACCGGGCCGCTCGACCCTAAGCCCGACCAGGACGAGCCGGCTGCCGTCTCCGCTACCGGGCGCGACAGCGGCGCCGGACGAGACGTCCGGGCGCAGGGCGGCAGCTACCTCACCACCGCCCAGGGCACGCGGGTCGCCGACAGTGACCATTCGTTGAAGGCCGGCCCGCGAGGGCCGGTGCTGCTGCAGGACCACCACCTGCGGGAGAAGATCACCCACTTCGACCACGAGCGGATCCCCGAGCGGGTGGTCCACGCCCGCGGGGCCGCCGCCCACGGCGTCTTCCAGGGATACGGCACCGCCGGCGAGGTCAGCAAGGCGGCATTCCTCGCCGACGGTGTCGAGACCCCGGTCTTCGTGCGGTTCTCCACCGTCCTCGGGTCCCGCGGGTCGGCGGACACCGTGCGTGACACCCGCGGCTTCGCGACGAAGTTCTACACCACCGAAGGCGTGTTCGACCTGGTCGGCAACAACATCCCGGTGTTCTTCATCCAGGACGCCATCAAGTTCCCCGACGTCATCCACGCCGGCAAGCCCCACCCCGACCGCGAGATCCCGCAGGCGCAGAGCGCCCACGACACCTTCTGGGACTTCGTCTCCCTGCACACCGAGGCCACCCACCACACCATCTGGAACATGTCGGACCGCGGCATCCCACGCTCCCTGCGGATGATGGAGGGCTTCGGCGTCCACACCTTCCGCCTGGTCAACGCCGAGGGCGCCTCCAGTCTCGTCAAGTTCCACTGGAAGCCGAAGGCCGGGGTGCACTCCCTCGTCTGGGAGGAGGCCCAGCTGATCAACGGCATGGACCCGGACTTCCACCGCCGCGACCTCGCCGACGCCATCGAGGCGGGGAACTTCCCGCAGTGGGAACTCGGCGTCCAGGTCTTCCCCGATACCCCCGAGCAGACCTTCCAGGGCATCGACCTGCTCGACCCCACCAAGATCGTCCCCGAGGAGCTCGCCCCCGTCCGGCCGATCGGCCTGCTCACCCTCGACGCCAACCCGACGAACTACTTCGCCGAGACCGAGCAGGTCGCCTTCCACCCCGGCCACCTCGTGCCCGGTATCGACGTCACCGATGACCCGCTGCTCGCCGGGCGGCTGTTCTCCTACCTCGACACGCAGATCACCCGCCTCGGCGGCCCGAACTTCGCGCAGATCCCGATCAACCGCACCCACGCCCCGGTCAACGACATGCTCCGCGACGGCTTCCACCAGGACGCGGTCCACACCGGTGTCGCCCCGTACCGGCCGAACTCGCTGGACGGCGGCTGCCCCTTCCTCGCCGGCGCCGGCGACCAGGCCTACATCGAGTTCCCCACACCACTCGCCCCGGCGGCCAAGGTGCGCGAAGCCCCGGCGTCGTTCGACGACCACTTCGGCCAGGCACGGCTGTTCTGGCTGAGCCTGAGCCCGGTGGAGCGCGAGCACGTCATCGCCGCCTACACCTTCGAACTCTCCAAGGTGTACGAGCAGGTCATCCGGGAACGCGTCCTGACCGTCCTCGCCGAGATCGACCCCGTCCTGTGCGCCGAGGTCGCCACCGGCCTCGGCCTGCCCGCCCCGCAGCCCACCGGCCCGCTGCCCGACGTCGTCCCCAGCCCGGCTCTGTCCCAGGTCGCGGGGACCTGGCCCACCACCGGCCGGGTCGTGGGCATCGTCGCCGACGCCACCAGCGACCTCGACGCGGTCCGCCGGGTGCGCGACAGCGCACGCCAGGCCGGCCTCCTCCCGCTCCTGATCGCCCCCACCGGCGCGCCGCTCGCCGAGGACCTGCCCGTGCAGCGCACCTTCGCCGCCACCCGCTCCGTGGAGTACGACGCACTCGTCGTCGCCGGGCCGCTCCTGCCGGCCGCCGACGACCACGGCGCCCGTGACGCCAAGTCCGCTGTCGGCCGCCCCGGACCCCAGGTGGACTCCCGCGTCGCCCTCCTGACCGGCGAGGCCTACCGGCACGCCAAGCCCATCGCCGTGCTGCCCGGCGCCGAGGCCGTCCTCACCGCCGCCGGCGCCGACCCCGCCGCTCCCGGCGTGCTCGCCGGCGACGTCCCCGCCGAGATCGTCACCGCCCTCACCGACCTCCTCGCCACGCACCGCAGCTGGGAGCGCTTCCCCCCAGCCGTGAGCTGACCGGTCTCACCGCGTGCGCCTACCGGCCGGTAGGCGCACCGCGCCCCTCGGCGGAGCGGCGAGGACGGTACTGCCACGGCACAGCAGTAGTCCGGCCCGGCCGGCAGGTCGGGGCCGCGATACGGGGGAGACCCTGCGGCCCAGGCGCGGAAGGCGCCGGCAGCAGAACGCGCGGGCCCCGACCGTCGGATTCGGTCGGGGCCCGCGGGGGTGCTCGGGGACGGTCAGTGCTTGAGGGCGTCCTTGGCGTGCTCGCCGGCCTGCTTGAGGTCGGCCTTGGCCTGGTCGGCCTTGCCCTCGGCCTTCAGACGCTCGTTGCCGACCGCCTTGCCGGCCGTCTCCTTGGCGGCGCCCTTGAGCTTCTCGCCGGTGTTCTCGATCTTGTCGCCGGTGCTCATCGTGTTCTCCTCGCAGTCGCCGTGTCGTCGTGCTGACACCAGGGCGCCTGCCCCCTCCACCGGGGAAGATTCCTACGAATATGCGCGCTGCACCCGGGCAGCCGACGGTTCGACACGACACTGGCTGATCCCCGGAGGACACGATGGTTCCCCTTCTTCTCGTTCTGCTGCTGGCCCTGCTCCTGTTCGGCGCCGGATTCGCGCTGAAGGCCCTGTGGTGGGTGGCGATCATCGTGCTGGTGGTGTGGTTGCTGGGCTTCGTGGCACGTGGCACGCACTCCTCGGGTCGGCGCCACCGCTGGTACCGCTGGTAGGAGGAGCGCGGGAACAAGTCCGGGCCGAGGCGGGGTGCGCAGGCCGCGCACCCCGCCGCCGCATGCCCGGGTCACTCCAGGGGCCGGGGGCGGCGACGGAATCTCGGGAGGTGGGTGCGGGGGAGCGGGAGCAGACTGTTATCACCCCAGGGGATGAGGGTGAAGGCTCGGGGGTGCGGATCCGCACGGTGCAACTGTCGCGGAAGGTGAACGTGCCCAGCCCCACGGTGTGGCGCAGCGCGGCGCTCCCGCGCATCCCGACCGCTTACTGAGGTGAAGGTGGGGCGCGCCGCGGGCAAAGGTGAGGCGGCGCGCCCCACCCGCTGATTTTCACAGGGCCTCGACCCTTCTACTGCCTGGGTACAGCGGCGGGCCGGGCCGGCCCCACCGCGCAGAGTGCACGATGGCGTGGTTGCTCTGCTTCCTACTCATGGAGCAAGCCTCCGTCCCCGCTGTTCGGGCACCATCGGGCCGCGTCCGGGCGGGGTGCTGCTGCTGTCAGGCGTTGGTGGCGCTGGGGACCTTCAGGGGGTCGCGGGTGGCGGTCTTCTTCGCCTCCACGAGCTGTTCACCGAGTTCGACCAGGCGGTTGCGGCCCATGGCCTTGCGGACCTGGGGGAACCAGTCTTTTTCCTCCTCCTCGACGTGGTGGCGCACGTTCTCGATCAGGACGGTCATCTTCGCGTCGAACCGCTCGTCCTTCGGATCCATGCCGGCCAACTCGGAGAGCATCCACACCACGACGTGGTGCTCCTCGACGCTCTCCAGGACGTGGTCCTTGGTGTCGGGGGCGGCCTCGCGGGCGGCCGGGTAGAAGACCTCCTCCTCGATGACGGCGTGGACGGTGAGTTCCTCGATCACCTGGTCGGCGATCTTCCGCTTCTCGGCGTAGGCCTGATCCCCGGCCTTCTCGAATGCCTTGAACAGTGTCTCCACCGTCTTGTGGTCGTCCTTGAGCAGCACAATCGCGTCCATTCGGGTCCTCCGTCGTGGCGATGGGAAGTTGAGTCGTCTGCGGGGCACGCCTACCCCGCATCAGGCCGTCCATCTTTGGCCGGGCCGTCGCGTCACCCGGGTGCAGCAGTGCACCGCGCGGCCCTCCAACGACCAGGCACAGGATCATCAGCGGGCGGTGAGGCGGGCGGAGCCGGGCAGACGCCCTGGACCTCCCTGCTTTCGTTCCCGGAAAGGCCGAACACTGTGATGAGCGATCAGTCCCGTCCCGCACCTCCGCACCGCCAGCCCGGTCCGCCGCTGCCGCAGCAGTCCCAGCAGCATCCCGTCGTTGCGGTCCTTCGCGACCGAGCACACCGTCACCACGCCACACGCTCCGCGCAGTCGCGGCCGGCGTAGCGGGCCCGTCCTGGCGTACGCGCCGGACGGGACGACCCTCGGCTTCGCCGCCGGCCTCGCCCGCGGGTCTTCGCTGGCATTCGTGGAGAGCATCCACGGTTTCCCGCTCGGAGGATGGGCCCACCAGTTTGGCGCCGTCGACCTGACCAGGCCCGCTGAGCGACCGGAGGAACTCCGCCCCGAGCTGGCCGAAGCCGTCGACCGCCTCGACCTCCACACGAGCAACGGATTCGGCGACGAGTTCGGCAAGCAGCAGGCCCAACGCATCCTGCAGACCCTGCGCAGTGCGGGGCCGCTGGACCGTGACGTCATCCTGGGCGCGCTGGCAGCCCGGGGAACCTCGGAGCGCGCGGTACGCAACCTCGCCAAGCTGATCGATGAGCTCGACCCCCGCTGATCGCCTTCACCGCGACTGACGGCCGCGCCTTCGACCGGACGTGCCCGCCGTCGGAGACCTGTGCGCAGGCCGACGCCGCCCCTCCGTCGCTCCGCCACAGCCTCCGGCGACGGATCAGGGCCGTCGGAGGCTCCCGCGCGCCCGCACACCCGACGCTGCGCCCCGGTTCCCCCCGGATCCCGTGCACAAGTGATGCAAGCAGCAGCCGCGCGCCGACCTGAGGAGGATGGGGCGTGCGGGCCCGCCGCCCGCGTCCTTCGAGTCCGGGAGCAGCCCGTGGTCGCCGTCGAGCCCATCAGCGCGGTGCCGCCGCGCGGCACCGGCCGCCCGCTGCTCTCCCAACACTGGCGGCACGTGCTCTTCGTGCACTGGCCGGTCAGCCCGGCGGCCGTCGCACCCCTGCTGCCACCGGGCGTCGTGCCGGACGTCTGCAACGGCACCAGCTGGGTGGGGCTGGTCCCCTTCACGATGGAGGGTCTCGGCTTCGGCCGCCTCGGGGCCGTCCCCTACTTCGGCTCCTTCAACGAGGTCAACGTCAGGCTCTACTCGGTGGACGGCCTCGGCCGGCGCGGTGTCGTGTTCCGGTCGCTGGAGTGCGAGCGGCTGCTGCCCGTGCTGGCCGCCCGAGCGGCCTGCCGGCTGCCCTACCGTTGGGCGTCGGCCCGCCTCGCCGTCGACGACGACACCGTCGCGCTCGCGACCCGGGCCCGCTGTGGCGGGCCCAGCAGCGTGCTCACCGCGCGCATCGGGCACCCGCTCGCCCGCCCGGGCCCGCTGGCGGCCTTCCTCACCGCCCGCTGGGGGCTGCACGTCGACTGGTTCGGCCGCACCGTCTACCTGCCCACCGATCACCCGCCGTGGCCGCTGCACGAAGCCGAACTCACCTCCCTGGCCGACGGTCTGGTCCGGGCTGCCGGGATCGAGGTCACGGGGCCGCCGGTCAGCGTCCTGTACTCCCCGGGCGTACCGGTCCGCTTCGGCGCCGCACTCCGCTGCCCGCGTCCGGCCTGAACCACCAGCCCCGCGCGGGCGCCGAACGAGGAGACCGCGTCGATCAGCGGGTAGACGGTCGACGGTCGGCGCGTTCGCGCCTCACTGGCCCGCACGGCCTGCTGAACGCCGACCGGCTGCGCCCCACTCGCTGGGTCCGTTCCGCCCACGCGGCACTGGCGCGGTCCACCGGGATGACGACCGGCCCGGCCGGGGTCCACCGTCCGGGTGGTTTTCCGGCGCGGGGTCGAACGTGGTGTGAAGGATCCGGCCGCGCGGTTTCCGCCCGCCCGGGCACCGGTACGGGGCCTGGTACGTGCCGGCACGACACACGGGAGACCTGGGGATGAGTACTTCGGAGCGCTACGTACGCGCGTGGGAGGGCTTCTGGGCCGAGAACACGGGAGAGCCGGGCGAACCGTTCTGGGACGCGGACCCGTCACTGACGGCGGCCCCGCACACCGCGCTGCTCGCCGCCCACGCCGACCGTACGCTGCCGGTCGTCGACCTCGGCTGCGGCAACGGCACCCAGACCCGCTACCTCGCCGGGCACTTCCCGCGAGCGGTCGGCGTGGACCTCTCGCCCTCGGCCGTGGCGCACGCTCGTCGGGCGGACCGCGGGGCGGTGGCCGAGTTCGAACGGCTCGACCTCACCGACCTGGTGGAGGTGCGGCGGCTCGGCGACCGGCTCGGCGAGGCCAACGTCTACGTGCGGGCGGTGCTCCACCAGAGCGACCCGGCCGACCGGGCGTCGGTCGCGGCCTCGGTCGCCCTGCTGCTCGGCCGGCGCGGCCGCGGCTTCGTGGTCGAGCCGACCGCCGCCGCCAAGGTCGTGATCCAGCGGGCCGCCGAACGGCCCGGCGGCCCGTCGGACAAGCTCCGCCAGGTCCGCAAGCACCAACTGCGCCCGGCCGAGGTCGCCCCGGGGGAACTGTCCGAGCTGCTGCGCGGCGCCAACCTGGAGATTCTCGACGAGGGCGGGACCGACCTCGCGATGAGCGAGCGCCACCCAGACGGGACCCGGGTGGCCCTGCCGGCCCAGTGGTTCGTGGTCGCCGCGGCAGGGGACGACCGGCCGCGCGGCTGAGCGCCCGCCGGAGCGTGGTCGCCGCCGGGAGCCGCCGGCGCACCCGAGCGGGCGGATCCCGGAGGACGACCTGGGTGACGCCCTCCTCCGGGCGTTGCCGACGACTGAACAGCCGGGGCCCCGGCGTGGCCGCCGGTTCTGTGCTCCCACGGTGACCCGCCTCCGGAGGGGCGTCCGCGCCGCCGCCCTCATCTGTGGGCAGGTACCGGCGGCGAACCGTCCTGTGGCGCCGCCGGCCCGGAGCCGGTACCCGGAGCGGGGTTCCGTTCGGTGCCGGTCCGGCGCAGGGAGCGGTCCAGCAGGACTGCCGTCAGCAGTACGACGGAGGTGCCCAGCATGAACAGGGCGAGCCGGTGCAGGCCGGGGGTGTCGGCGCGGTGGGGGAAGAACGCGGCGTCGGCGGCCGAGGCGCCCATCGCGCCGAGGTAGGTGAAGGTGCGCAGCAGGCCGGCGGAGGAGCCCATTCGGGCCGGATCCGCCTGGTGGTACAGCGCGTTCTGGTTGGCGAGACCGTTGAGGCCCTGCGGGACGCCGACCAGGACGGCCGCGGCCGCGAGCAGCCAGAGCGGGCTGCCGGTGTGCACGGTCAGCAGCAGCGCGCAGGCGGCGATCTGGGCAAGGCTGCCGACCAGCAGCTTGCCGTGCACCCCCGCGTGCCGTCCGGTGACCCCGGTGGCGGCGACCGCGGCGAGGGACATCGGGAGCAGCACGAGTCCGGCCGCCGAGGGGTGCAGCCCCCGGCCCTGCTCCAGCCACTGGGTGAAGCCGTACATGAACGCGTAGCCGGTGGTGCAGGTGAGGAGCTGGCGCAGGAAGGTGGCCAGTATCGGCAGGTTGCCGCCGAGCACCCGCAGGTCGACGAACGGCTGCGCGACCCGCAGCTCCCGCAGGGCGAAGCCGGCCGCGGCCACGGCGGTGAGAACGGGCAGGTACCAGTGCGCGGGCCGCGGGTCCATCAGGAACAGCATCAGCGCGGTGAGCATCGCGGCGAACAGCGCCATGCCGGCCACGTCCAGGGGCGCGGGTGCGGCTTTCCGGGCTTCCCGCTCGCGTTCCTCGGCGGAGTGGCGCGGCAGCCGCAGCGTGCCGAGCGCCAGGCAGGCCAGGGACAGGGGGATGTTGACGACGAAGACCGCGCGCCAGCCACCCAGGCCGACCAACAGGCCGCCGAGGGTGGGGCCGATCACCGCGACGGTCTGGTTGGCGATCGAGAGCGCGGACAGGACGCCGTTGGGGCTGTCGCCGCCCGTCCGGGCGGACCCGCTGCGGATGAGGTGCATGGCGGCCGGGTACGCGGCGCAGGTGCCGAGGCCGAGCAGCACCCGCGCGGTGATGAGGACGCCGAGCGACGGCGCGAGGGCGCCCAGCAGGCCGGCCGCACCGACCAGCGCGGTGCCGGCCAGGTAGAGCCGGCGGGGCCCGTACATGTCGACGAGCCGTCCGACCACCGGCTGGCCGACGGCGGTGGCGAGGTACAGCGCGGAGACCAGCCAGACGGTCTGCGACAGGGGCGCCCCGAAGGCGGCTCCGATCGGTACCAGGGCCACCGCGAGCATCGAGGAGTTGATCGGGTTCAGTATCGAGCCGAGGATCATCGGGGTCAGCAGCCGGCGGTCGAAGCCGGTCGCGGGGCGGGCCCCGGCGGGGCGTGGGCCGCCGTGCCGGCGGGCGGTGTCGACGATCACGACTGGTTCAGCCGGTCCAGCAGGCCCAGTGCCTCGATGACGGTGCGCCGCTCGGCCTCGGTGAAGCGCTCCTGCAGGGTGTGGGCCAGCCACTCCGTACGGGCCTGGCGGTCCCCGTCGATCCGCTCGCGGCCGGCCGCGGAGAGTGTGACCAGCTGGCGGCGGCCGTCCCCGGGGTCCGACCGGCGCCGGATCAGCCCCTGCTGGTCGAGTGCCGCCAGTGTGGCGGCCATCGACTGGGGCCGTACCCGCTCGGCTCCGGCCAGGGCGCTGGCGGAGGAGGCGCCCTCCTTGTCCAGCCGGCTGAGCACCGAGACCTGGGAGGGGGTGAGGCCCTCAGGTCCGGCCAGCTCGCGCAGTCGTCGGCGCAGGCGGCCGAAGACGGCCCGTACCTCACTGGCTGCGCGCACCGCGGAGTCGGAGATGCCCTCGGTGGTCTCGTCCATGGCCCCACGGTAGAACCGTCAGGTAAAACTGTCCAGTCTGGACTGTCTATTTGAACCCGTCCGTTCCGGAGTGCTGCGAGCCTCGCCGGGCCGCCCGTCACACCTGTCCGCGAGTCCGGGGCGCCGACGCGACCCGCTCGCTGGAGACGCGGGAGCCGCGCGGAGCGCCCGGCTCCGACCCCACGGCCCCCGCCGGTTCGCACCCCCGGCCACCGACGGGCCACCTTCCTCACTGCCCGCCGGCCACCACTATCTGCACCTCGCCGGAATATCTTCGGATCGGTCACCCGTGCCCCTTTCGTACGACTTTTTCAGAGGACAATCCAGAACAGGATCCGTGTATCCTTTTTCGCGTACGGACCAATTCTGTAAATTCGATTTCCGTGGAATCCGTGCATGCCGTGCCGCGGCCTCGGGTCGGGTTCGGCGAGTAGTGGGGCGGCCTGTCGGCGTGCCCGCGGGTGGGAGGTGCGTCATGGCCTGCCGGGCTCTGTTTGCTTGCCCGGGTCAGGTGTCGGAGCGGTGAAGGTTGGGTTCCCGTCGCCTCAGTGGCGACGGGCAATGCGTCACGCTTCGTTGGCGAACGTGGTGGTGAATAGCGGCGACGTGACGTCAAATGATACGAGAAATCGCCGTAAGCACGGATTGGGGGGCGATTCCTGCCCCTGATGTGCGCGAAACGATGCGATGTACAGAAAAGAACACGGGCGGACCGGGGCGTGCTGAGCCGTGTACGGACCGGCAAGGGAAGGAAAGGAAAGGAATGATGGGAGCCTCTCGCGGCGAACTGATCGAGTCCGGGCGGAGCACCCCGCTGTGACCGTCACCGTGGACCAGACGCTGCACCACCAGACCGGTGCCGGGCTGCCTGTGCCCTTCGCCGTCGCCGGGACCGGGGTGTACCTGCCGCCGACCGTCGTCACCAACCAGGACCTCACCCGCACCCTGGACACCAGCGACGAATGGATCACCAGTCGCACCGGTATCCGTGAGCGCCGGCGGTTGGCCCCGCACCTGGCGACCTCCGACATGTGCGTTGCCGCAGCCCGTCCGGCTCTGGACGCCGCCGGTGTCGCGCCCGCCCAGCTGGACGCCGTCATCGTCGCCACCTACACCTGGGACCAGCCGCTCCCCTCGACCGCGTTGATCGTCAAGGACGCCCTCGGCGCCCACCGAGCCCTGTCGCTGGACATCACCCAGGCGGCCTGTGCCTCCGGTGTCCAGGCCATGCTGATCGCCGCCCACCTCCTGCAGAACCCGTCCATCACCACCGTCCTGCTCCTCGCGGCCGACTGCGCCTCCAGGGTCACCGATCCCACCGACCGCACCACCGGTGTGTTCTTCGGAGACGCGGCGGCAGCCGTGGTCATCACCCGTTCCGACGACGCCGGAGCGGGCCTGCTCTCCTACGACCTGGGCTCCGAGCTGTCCTACGACGTCCAGATCCCCGCCGGAGGCTCCCGACTGCCGGCCAGCACGGCCACCGTCGCCGCCGGGGAGCACTACCTCCGGATGGACGGCCGGGCCGTCTGGAACACCGCCACCACCCGGCTGCCCGAGAGCATCGCCAACGCCGCGCACCGTGCCGGCGTGCCGATCGACGGAATCCGGTACTTCTTCCTGCACCAGGCCAACCTGAACATCCTGACCGCGACCATGACCGCCCTGGGCGTTCCCCGCGAGCGGGTCCCCGTCACCGTCGACCGACTGGGCAACACCGGATCGGCGGGCCTGTTCACCGCGCTCCACGCCACCGTGGCCGAAGGCGCCCTGCTCCCGGGGGACACCTACGTACTGTCCGGGATCGGTGCGGGATTCCAGTGGGGAACCCTCTGCCTCCGACACGCCTGACCCACCCTCAGGGCGCAGACGGACCGACCGACCCGCGGGCCGGCCGAGGCCGGTTCGGGTCGGTCGCCCGGAAAGCCCTGGCGCCGGCCGGCTGTGCGACATCACCCTCCGCGGAGGCGGCGCCCTCACCGTGGGGAGCCCGGGGCAGGAGTCACCACCGACCCTTGGAGTGACTCGACGGTCGGCTGGGGCAGCACCGGCCACAGCGCTCCGACCGCGCCGGCCATGGCCGGGGACGGCCCGGCGTTGTGCCGGGGGGACGGGGGGATGACACTGGCAGGGATCGGTTGTCGAGTGCCGTTGCGGAGGGCCGATGCGACGGGACGGACGGATGGCGAACTCCCTGCTCGCGGTGCTGAGCCGGGACTGGCTCGGGGTGCCGGTCGCGGTGCTGGTGACGGTGGTGGGTGGCGGGCTGGTCGGGGTCGGGGCGGCCTGGGCGGTGGCGCTCGGCGGCCTGCTGATGGCTGTCGGTGTGCTGCTGGGGGCGGGAGCCGTCCGGCACCTGGTGCAGGTGGCCCGCGAGGGGCGGGAGAATCCGCCGCCCGGCCGGCTGGTCGATGTCGGTGGTCACCGGATGCACGTCCTCGCCGAGGGGGAGGCGGTGGGCGGGCCGACGGTGGTCTGGATGCCCGGCGGACATGCCCCCGGTCAGGACTTACGGGAGCTGCACGCGATGCTGGCGGCCTGGACCCGATCGGTGCTGGTCGACAGGTTCGGTTCGGGGTGGAGCGATGTCGGGCCCTTCCCGCGGACGACGGCGGGCGAGGCGGAGGAACTCCTGGCGGCGTTGGAGGGCGCGGGGGAGCGGGGTCCCTTCGTGTTCGTCGGGCATTCCTTCGGCGGGTTGCTGGTCGCGAACGTGGCCAGGCGTCGGCCGGATCTGGTGGCCGGCCTCGTGCTGCTGGATCCGACGCCCCTGGAGGTGATCGCCTTCGCACCGATCGGCCGGCAGCTCGCGGGGATGCGTCGCGGCTTCGTCCTGATGTCGGTGCGGCAGCTGTTCGGCGCCCACCGCGGCCCCGGCGGGCGGGCCGGGCAGGGCTGCGCCGCCGCGTCGGCCTTCGCCGAGCTGTCGCCGTCCGGGCTGGCGGCGGTGGGCTGGGAGACCGTGGTGTACGACGGGGACCTCGGGGACCTGCCGTTGGTGCTGGTGATACCGCGGGATCTCATCGGCGGTGAGGCCGTGCTGGCCGGCGCCCGGGATCCCGTCGAGGCCGAACGGATCAGCCGCTTCTACCTCCGGAGCAGGCTCCGGTACCTGGCGGCGTCGACGGCGTCACGGCTGGTGCACACGCCGGAGGGGACGGGTCACGACTTCCCGCACGAGGCACCCGGGTTCGTGGCCGGCGTGGTCGGGGACCTGGTGCGGGAACTGCGCGCGGTCAGCCCATGACCGTCCGTGCGGAGCCGGCCCGGACCGGGCGCCGGCGGGAGAAGGAGCCCAGGTCCACCACGTTGCCGGTGTGTTCGCAGCGGTGGCGGACCGGGTCGCCGTCGTGGTCGTGGCCGGCCTCGACCAGGTCGATCAGGGTGGCGAGGAAGCGGCCCACCAGCGGCGCGTTCTTGAACTGGTTGCCGCTGGTGCCCATGGCGACGTAGTAGCCGTCGAGGGCGGTGCGGTCGTAGATCGGGGTCCAGTCGTCGGCCACGTCGTAGACGCCCGCGACCCCGAGCGGCCGGTTGGGGACGCCGATCGCCGGGAAGCGGCGCGCGGCCCGGGTCACCTGGGTGCGGAAGCGGCGGGCGGTGGGGCGGGGGTCGGCTGCGTCCGGGTCGTCGATCCACTCCGCGGGGTCGCAGGACGGCTGGGTGCCACCGACGAGGAGACGGCCACCGGGGGCCGCCCGCAGGTAGGTGCCGAGGTCGAGGTCGGCGACCACCGGGCCGGGGCCGCCGGCGTGGTCGCTCGGCGCGGCGACCTGGTGGACCTCCTCGCGCAGTGGGCGCACGCCGATCGAGAAGTCGCCGCCGACCCCCGCCAGCCGGTTGAGGCCGCCCGACCACGGGCCGGCGGCGTTGACCACGACCGGTGCGTCGATCCGTGCGCCGTCCGCGAGGCGGATGCCCGTCACCCGGTCCGCGTGCCGGTCGACGGCGACCACGCCGCGGTGGAACAGGAAGTGCGCGCCCAGCTCGCCCGCCGCGTCCGCGAGGTTCTGGGCGGCGAGCTGCGGGTCGTCGACGAACCCGGCGTCCGGGGTGAACAGGGCGCCGAGCTCACCGGCCGGGCCGTCGAAGAAGGCGTCGTCGTCCACCGGTTTCGGCGGCCAGTACCGTCCGGGGTCGATCCCCGGGACGCGCCCGCGCAGGGTCGGAGGGTCCCACCGCTCGTACGGGACGCCGGCGCGGTCGAACAGGGCGGCGACCTCGGACGGTGCGACGGCGGGGCTGTCCAGCAGCACGGCGCCGGTGCGGTGGAAGGCGGCGAGCGGGCGCGGGGCGGGGAGCCGCAGGTGGTCGCACCAGGACGTCCAGAGGTGCTGCGCCTCCCAGGCCGTGGCGACGCCGTCGAAGGTGGAGTAGTTGAACCGGACGATCGCGCTGGAGGCGCTGGTGGAGCCGTGGCCCGCGGCGCCCGCCTTGTCCACGACGACCACCTGCCGCCCGGTGCGCGCGAGTTCGAGGGCGACGGCGGAGCCGATCACCCCGGCGCCGACCACCACCGCGTCCGGTCGGACGGCGGTCATAAGCTCTCCTCGTCGGGCGGGGACGTGCGCAGGCTCGGCACGGCGGCCAGCAAGGTCCGGGTGTAGGGGTGCCGCGGGGTGCGCAGGAGGGCTTCGGTGGGGGCGCTCTCGACGATCCGGCCGTGCCGCATGACCGCCACCGTGTCGGAGACGTGGCAGACCGCCGGCAGGTTGTGGCCGATGAACAGCATGGACAGGCCGAGCCGCCGCTGGAGTTCGCGGATCGTGTTGAGGACGGCGGCCTGCACCGAGACGTCGAGCGCCGAGGTGATCTCGTCGGCGATCAGCAGGTCGGGTTCGACGGCCAGGGCGCGGGCGATGGCGACCCGTTGGCGCTGGCCGCCGGACAGTCGGCTCGGCAGGCGGTCGGCGAGCAGCGGGTCCAGGCCGACGAGGCCGAGCAGGGCGGTGACGCGCGCGGCCCGGGCGGACCGGTCGAGCCGGTGGAAGACGGTGGCGGCTTCGAGCAGCGTCCGGCGGACCGTCATCCGGGGGTCCAGCGCGGTGTCCGGATCCTGGAGGACGACCTGGACCCGGCGGCCGAGCCGGCGTCGGTCGCGGACGGTGCGGACGCGTACCTGCTGGCCGTCGAGCAGGACCCGGCCACCGTGTACGGGGGTGAGACCGACGATCGCGCGGGCCAGGGTCGACTTCCCTGAGCCGGACTCGCCGACGAGTCCGAGCGTGCTGCCGGGCGGGATCTCCAGGCAGACGCCGTCGACGGTGGTGACGGGGCCGCGCCGGCCGGGGTGGCGGACGGTGAGGTCGACGACCTGGAGGGTGGTCATGACGCCACCACCGTCGCCGGGTCGGCCGCGACCGGTACCGGGTACCAGCACGCGACCCGGTGGTCGGCATCGAGGTCCTCCATCGGCGGGGCCTGCTCGGTGCAGTGGTCCCGGCGGTGCGGGCAGCGGGGCGCGAACGCGCACCCCGGTGGGGGCGCGAGCAGGTCGGGTGGTGCGCCCTCCACCGTCGGCAGCGGCCGGTCGCGGTCGGCGGCGAGGTCCGGGACCGATGCGACCAGGGCCCGGGTGTAGGGGTGCCGGGTGCCGTCGGCGAGGCGGTCGGCCGGCAGGGTCTCGACGACGGTGCCCGCGTACATCACCAGCACGCGGTCGCAGAACTCGCCGACGAGCGCGACGTCGTGGCTGATGAACAGGATCGCGGCGGCGGTGTCCCGCCGGATCTGCGACAGCAGTCGGGTGATCTGCCGCTGCACGGTGACGTCGAGCGCCGTGGTCGGCTCGTCGGCGATGATCAGGCCGGGCCGCACCATGAGCCCGGACGCGATCATCACACGCTGGCGCTGGCCGCCGGAGAGCTGGTGGGGGCGTGAGCTCAGCAGTGCCGCAGGGAGCGCGACCCGGCGCAGGGCGTCGCAGGCCTCCCACGCGGCCTGCGCGCGGCTCGCGCCGCGATGCGCCCGGACGGCCTCGGTGAGCTGGGTGACGACCCGTAGGGACGGGTTGAGTGCCGAGGCCGGGTTCTGGAAGATCACCGCGAGGCCGGTGGCGAGGTGCTGGTCCCGCTCCTTCGGCGTCATGGCGGCGAGGTCGGCGCCGAGCAGTCGCAGGGTCCGTCGGGACACCCGGGCGTCCTCGGGGAGCAGGTCGGCGACGGCGAGCGCGGTGAGCGACTTGCCCGAGCCCGACTCGCCGACGAGAGCGACGATCTCGCCCGGCCGCAGTGCGAGGCTCACTCCGCGCACCGGCCTGACCACGCCGTCCGCCGTGGGGAGTTCGACGTGGAGGTCGTCGACCTGGAGCACCAGGCCGTCCTCGGCGGGCCCTCCCCCGGCCTTCGGCCATGGGGCGAGCGGCGGCGCGGGTGTGCGCGTCGCCGGGCTGCGCCGGGCGACGCCGCCGGCCAGGACTTCCCCGAGCAGCTGGAAGGTCAGGGCCGCGTACAGGATGGCCAGGCCCGGGGCGAGGGCGGGAAGGGGCTCGGCGTAGATGCGGTCGAGCCCCTGGTTGAGCAGCTGACCCCAGTCGTAGGCGGGCGGCTGGACCCCCAGACCGAGGAAGCTCAGCCCGGAGAGCGCGACCAGGGCGCCACCCGCCGCCGTGCTGGCGCTCAGCAGCAGCGGTTCGGCGATGTTGGGCAGGACGTGCCGCCACAGCAGCCGGTGCCGGCGCAGGCCGAGCACCCGGGCCGCGGCCAGGTGGTCGGTGCCCGCCACCCCGGCGGCGAGGGTCTGGGCGAGCCGGGCGAATCCGGGGACGCCCGCGACGGCGAGCGCGAGCACCGCCCCGCCGGCGCCCGCGCCGAACACGACTGCGAGGAACATCGCGACCAGGAGGGCGGGGAAGGCGAGCAGGAGGTTGATCAGCCCGGCGAGCAGCCGACCGGCGCGCGGGCCGAGCACGGCGGTGGACGCTCCGAGGAGCACGCCCGCGCCCGCGCCGAGCACGGTCGCCGTCAGCGCGAGCAGCAGCGAGGTCCGGGTGGCCGTCAGGATCCGGGAGAGTACGTCCCGGCCGAGGTCGTCGGTGCCGAACGGGTGTGCCGCGGAGGGGCCCTGGAGCACTGCGGAGAGGTCCGGGAGATCGGCCGCCGCGCCCCGCAGGAGCGGGCCGACCAGGGCGAGCACGACCAGCGACGCCAGCATGGCGGCGGTGACCCGGGCCATGGGCGAGCGCCGGCGGTCCAGCGGACGGGGCACGGTCACATCTCCCGGATCGTCGAACGGGGGTCGAGCACGGCCAGCAGCACGTCGACCAGCAGGCTCGCGAGCAGCACGGTCGCCCCCAGCACCAGCACCATCGCCTGGACCACCGGGTAGTCCTGCGCGACCACGGACTGCGCCATGGCCGAACCGATGCCGGGCCAGGCGAAGACCTTCTCGACCAGCACCGTGCCGGCGATCAGGGCGGGCAGCAGGCTCCCGGCGACGGTGAGCGCGGCGGTCACCGTGTTCGGCGCCGCGTGCCGCAGGTAGCGGCGGGCGGGGGACAGCCGCTTCGCGCGGGCGGTGCGCAGGTAGTCCTCGCCCAGGACCTTCAGCGCCTCCACCCGGACGATGCGCAGCAGGACGGCGGTGGGCGCGAGGGAGAGCGCGAGGACCGGCAGGACGAAGGACTCGGCGCCCGCCGCACCGGCCACCGGGAGCAGCCGGAGGCCGACGGCCAGCAGCGCGGTGAGCCCTGCGGCGAGGACGAAGTCCGGCACCCCGACGAGGCCGGCGGTGACCGCCGTGAACGCCAGCTCGGTACGGGGGCGCCGCCCGTCGCGGGTGCGGAGGGCGGCCAGCAGACCGCCGGGCAGGGCGACGGCCAGGGTGACGAGGAAGGCGAGGCCGGCGATCTCCAGGGTGGCCGGCAGCCGGGTGCGGACCAACTCCGCGACCGGTGTGCCGGTGACCAGCGAGGTGCCGAGGTCGCCGTGCACGAGGCCGTCGAGGTAGTGCCGGTACTGGGTCAGGAAGGGCGTGTCCAGCCCGAGACCGTGTCTGCGGGCGGCCACCAGGGCCGGGTCGGCGTCGACACCGAGCGCGGCGCGGACGGGGTCGCCGGGGACGAGGCGGATCATCGCGAACGACGCCGTGAGCACCACCCCGAGGGAGAGGAGCAGCCGGGCTGTGCGGCGGCCGAGGAACCTCGTCCAAGGGTGCCGCAGCAGCTGGGGTACGGACACGGTGGATCCCCCGGTCACTGGTGGAGACGGATGCTGGTGGGGACGATCTGGCCACCGAAGGTCGTGGCGAAGGTGGTGCGGTGGCCGTACACGCTGCTCCGTCCGACGGCGATCGGCAGGCCGTCGGCCGAGCGGAGGAGCGCGGCCGCGGCCCGGTTCCAGGTGACGCATCCGGCCGTGTCGCTCTCCTGGAGCGCCTGGGAGACCAGCGCGTCGTACTCGGGGTTGGTCACGCCCGCGAAGTTGAGGCCCTGCGCGGGGGCGGGGCCGGAGAAGAACGGGACGAAGCCGACCGGCAGGGCGAAGCCCGGCGAGGTGCCGACCACCACGTCGAACTCGCCGCTGCGGTACATGGCGTTGACGAGCGCGGGCAGGCCCTCGGCGACCAGGTCGACCTGTGCGCCGAGCGCCGTCCATTGCCGGGCCATCAGCTCGGCGACGGACGGCAGGGTCGGGCCGAGGTCGGGGCTGGTGATCAGGCGCAGGCGCAGCACCCGGCCCTCCCTGGTCAGCGGGCCGTTGCCGGTACGGGTCCAGCCGGCGGCGCGCAGCGCCTCGGCGGCGTCCCGCGAGGGCAGGTCGGCGGAGAGGTCGGCGTGGCAGACGGAGCCCTCGGCGCCGAAGTCGGTGGCGGGTCGGCCGGTGCCGCCGACGGCGACGTTGGCGAGGCCCTGGCGGTCGAGGGCGGCCACAAGGGCCCGGCGCACCTCCGGGTCGGCCAGCGGCCGCCCGGGCCGCTGGTTGAAGAAGGTCAGCCCGACGACGGTCGCCACGTCGGTGGTGGCCAGGCCGTGGCCGGTGAGCCGGGCGCGGTCCGGCCCGTTCACGTTCGCGATCTCGACGCCGCCGGTGAGCAGCAGGTTCGCCGCGGTGGAGGCCTGGGGCACCACCGAGAGGACGATGCGGGCGGGCAGGCCGGGCTCCGCGGTGGTCGCACCGTCCGGGCCCCAGGTGTACCCGTCGCGGACGGTGAACTCGTACGGTCCGCCGGGGGCGTAGCTGGTCAGGACGTAGGGGCCGGTGCCCTGGGACGAGCGGTCCAGGGACTGTGGCCGGTCGAGTCCGGCGGGGCAGACGATCGGCAGCAGGCCGAGGGTGCGGGTGAGGAAGGGGTAGGGGGCGGTGGTGGTCGCCGACACCGTGCCGGCCGCGTCGTCGGCTCGCGCGGTGAACGGGACGTTCGGGAGGACGGTCCGGGCGCCGGCGAGCTGGTTGGCCGGGTCGCCCGCGTAGCCGAGCGCCCGGGCCACCGCCGAGGCGGTGAGGGGTGTGCCGTCCGAGCAGGTGACGCCCGGGCGGAGGGTGAAGACCGCCGTGGTGGTCGTGGCCTGCCAGGACGAGGCCAGGCCGGTGACCACGGCGCCGTCGGGGGCGAGGTTGACCAGTGAGTCGTAGGCGTAGCGGGCCTGGGCGGCGCCGAACGCGGAGTACGGGTGGAAGCTCGGAGTCTCGCTGGCCGCCGCGATCCGGACGGTCCCGCGGTCCACCAGGGGAGTGGTGGTCGAGGACCGGGCTGCGCCGGCGCAGCCGCTCAGCGCGAGGGCCGCAGCGGTCGTGGTGGCCGTCAGGGCGACCGGCAGGGGGCGGCGGAGCATGCCGTCATGGTGCCATCGGGCCTTGGCGGTGGCGCGTCAACTCGACCGCGGTGAAGGATCGTTCGAGTGAACGCAGATGCCCGTCGCCTTGCCCTGTGCGGTGGGAGGGCGAGGGGGCGGTGATGCTGGTTCACTCTTTCGAGCGGTGTCGCGGCCTGTGTGTCGCCGACCGGCCGGCCCGGTGGTCCGTCACGGCCAGGATGTCGGTATGAGGACGAACGAAACGGGCCGCGAGGTCGGTCGCCTGGCGGACCGCTACTGGGAGTTCCTGCTGGAGCGGGACCCTCTGCTGCGAGTCCGCCGGGGGCTCCCGGTCGAGACGTTGCCCGGGGCGTCGCTCGCTGAGGCCGAGGAGCGGGCACGGTTCGCGGCCGGCGTGCTGGACCGGGTGCGGGTGCTCGACGGCGCGGAGATGTCCGGCGCCGACAGCGACACCGCGGCCGTCCTCGCGGCGCTGGCCGAGCAGGAGCTCCGGGCCCGCCGGTGGTACTGGCTGACGCCCGCCGTCACGCCGTACCGGTTGTTCCCGCTGTCGCTGTACGTCGACGCCGTCCTGTGCCCCTTCGGTTTCGCCGAACGGACGGACACCGAGCGGTACCTGGGGCTGGTGCGCGAACTGGCGCGGGTGGTCGCCTCCATCGGCGACAAGGTGGTCGGACAGGCCGCGCGCGGCTTCCGGGTGCCCGCCCCGGCCCTGGCCGGAGTACGGGCCACCGTGGAGGGGCTGCGGTCCTCCACGGATCGCCGGGTGACGGTGGCGGACGACCGGATCGGTGGGTTGGGGCAGGCCGAGCGCGGACGCCTCCGGGACGGCGTGCGGCGGCTGGTGGAGCGCGAGTTGGCGCCGGCCTTCGACCGGCTGCTCGCCGTCGTCGAGGACCCGGCCTACCGGGGGGAGGCGCCGCAGGAGGTCGGCTGGGCGCGCTACGAGGGCGGCGAGGAGGCGTACCGGGACTTCGTCCGGACCAGCACCGGGGGCGAGGCGGCGCCCGAGCGGCTCCACGAGCTCGGCCGCGACCAGTGCCGCGAACTGGCCGGGCGGATGCGGGAGGTGCGCGCGACGCTGGGCTTCGAGGGCTCCGAGGCCGAGTTCCACGACCGGCTCAGGACCGAGCCGCGCCTGTACGCCCGGACGCCGGAGGAGGTGGAGGCCCGGTTCCGCGGCCACCTCGACCGGCTGGCCCCGCTGCTGCCGCGCTGGTTCGCCACCGTTCCGGCGGCGCCGTACGGGCTGGCCCGGCTGGATCCGGCGCTGGAGTCCGGGATGACCTTCGGGTACTACGAGCTGCCGACCGCGGCCGGTCCGGTCGGGCGCTACCGCTACAACGGATCGGGCCTGGAGGGGAGATCGCTGATCGGCTCGGCCTCCCTGATCTACCACGAGCTGGCGCCGGGGCACCACTTCCACCTCGCCCGTCAGGCGGAGGACCGCGCACTTCCGCACCTGCGGCGCGAGGCGGCCGAGTTCGGTGCGTTCAGCGAGGGCTGGGCCGAGTACGCGGCCGGGCTCGGCTGGGAGATGGGGCTCTACGACGACCCGTGGGACGCGTACGGGCGCCTCGCGCAGGAGCGGTTCACCGCGCAGCGGCTCGTCGTGGACACCGGGCTCAACCTCGGGACGATGGGCCTCGCGCAGGCCCGGGACTTCATGCGCGCCAACTCCACCGAGGCGGACGCCCAGATCGACTCCGACCTGTTGCGGTACTCGACGGACCTGCCCGGGCAGGCGCTCTCCTACCGTGCGGGCTACCTGGAGTTCGTCCGGTTGCGGGCGCGGGCCGAGGCGGACCTGGGAGCCGGGTTCACCGTGAGGGCCTTCCACGAGGCGGTGCTGGGAGGCGGCGCGCTGCCGTTTCCCGCCTTGCGCCGGAGGGTGGCGCGGGAACTCGGAAGCCATCTGTAAGTCTGACAGTAGGACGGTAATTCCATTGTTGGCATGCGGGCCGAATATTCGCGTCCAGCGGGAAGTCAAAGGGCACTCGTGTGAGTGAAGTGGCGGGGGCCGTTTGGCTTCGAAGGCCTTGGTTCGAGTACGGTTTGCCGAGGATCGGGCGGTGGACGCCGTAGGCCGGAAATCCGGTTCGTTAGGTGAATCTCGGATGTCCAGGTGGAATGCTTCCGACTGCCCGGCTGTGAGCTGCTCCCGGTTTTCTCAGTGGCCGGGTTCCCTGTCATACGTATGCGTAGAGAGGATGGAGCATCATGCCGCCCGTCGTACCGCCCTTCCTGATCGGCCTCGTCCTTGCGCCACTGGCTAAGCGCCTCATCAAGCCGTTGGTGCGTGGCGTCGTCAAGACGTCCGTCGGCCTCGTCCTTGAGGTGAAGAAGGCGGCCCATGAGGCCGGAGAGAACATCCACGATCTCGCGACCGAGGTGGCCGCCGACGTGATGGCGGCGCAGATCGTCGCCGGTGAAGCCGGGGCCCATTCGGGCGACGGCCATCGGGTCGCCGCCGGGCGTGACGCGTCGAACGGCGAGAAGGGCGCCCCGAACGGCGAGAAGGGTGAGGCCGCCGGTCGCGCCGAGGGCGAGGCGAGGGCCTCCAAGATCAGGGCGACCGCCGGCGCCCCCGCCGGCAGGGCGCACTGACGGTCCGTCCGCCGGCTTCGGACGCCGTTCGGGCGCATTCCGGTCCGTTCTGGAGGAATGTTCCCGAGCGGCGGCCTGCCGTGGGCCCGTCGCATTTCCCGCTCTCCGTCATTCCCGTTCCGCCGCAGTTTTCCGTCAAATGTCCGACGGTTTCCATGACCTCCGCAAAACAGGTGATCGTACACATGCCATCTCTGCTGGGTGCTGCATCCGGATTCCGCTCCGTGGATCTGGACGCGAGCCCGCGCTCGGTCATTCCGGGCCGCCAGCGCTGGGACGTCAAGCTGGTTCTCGGGCGGCCCCGGGCGGCCGAAGTCCTCGCCGCGGCCCTGCTCCGCGTCCCCGGGATCACCGACGTCCGGGCCAACCCGGTCACCGGTGGCGTCCTCGTCCGACACGACGCGCGGGTGGCTGCCGCGGACATCGGCCGGATCATCCGCAGGGCGGTCGCCCTGGTCGTGGAGGACCCGGCGAGGACCGGACGTGCGGCGTCGAGCCGCCCGGCCGCACGTGCGGACCGCGGTCTCGTCGTGCGTCCCGTCCTCGCGGTGGGCGGCGCGGTGGCGGCCGGCGTCGCACTGACCCGCGGGTCGGTGCTGAGCAAGCAGCTGGTGGCACTCGGCGCGGTCGCGACCGCGACCGCGGCCGTCGTCCGGCAGGCCTGGTGCAGAGCGGTCGACACGACCCGGGACCTCACCGGGACCGGAGCCGCACGCCATCCCCTGCTGGAGATCGTCGGACCGCACCGGAAGCGGCTCCACCGCGCCACCGCGCTCTCGGTCGCCTGCCAGGTCTCGGAGATGGCGCTCGGCACCTTCCTCGGTTGGACGGGACTGGTCCTCATCAAGGGCCGGGCCGCACCGCTCGTCAGCCTCGGACTGACCACCGCCTCCGCCCAACTGTGGGGCCTGGCCGGGCTGGTGGCAGCCGCCTGCGCCGCCGTGGCGGGCCTGTCGTACGCGTCGAACCTCCAGTGGCGCGGGCTCGGCCAGGACATCGAGCACGACTGGCGGAGCCGGACGTACGCCCACGTGCAGCACCTCGAACTGCGGCACCTGGAGGGCGAGCGCACCAGCCGGGTGGCCGGGGCGCTCACCGAGGACGTCGGCCAGCTGGCCGCCTTCTTCGCGAGCTCGGCCAACGACGTGCTGCACCTGGGGACCAGCCTCGCCATCCTGGTGCCGGCGTTCCTGCTGCTGGCCCCGCAGATCGCCTGGATCGCGTTCCTGCCCATTCCGGTCATCGCCTGGCTGTCCCTCCACCACCAGGACAAGGTCGCGGCCGACTACGCCGTCTCCGGCGAGAACCGGGCCAGGCTGCACAGCCAGCTGGTCAACACGCTGGAAGCCGGTGCCACCGTCAAGGGCTTCTGCACCGAGGACTACGAGGCGACGCGCATCGACGAGTTGAGCGAAGCGGTCCAGGAGAGCAACCGACAGACCGACCGGAGCACGCTCCGCCACGCCGAGACCGTCCGGGCCTGCACCACCGCCTCGATGGCCGGCACCCTGCTGATCGGCGGCCGCTCGGTGCTGGGCGGCACCCTGCGCTTCGAGGTGTTCAGCCCGCTGATCGGGCTGCCCCAGATGGTGCTGTTCCGGATGAACCGCCTCGGCGGCATCGTCGACCAGTACCAGCGGACCCTCGCCGCCTACGACCGGGTCCAGCGGCTGCGGGCCCTGCCCGTCGAGACCGACGGCACCGGCGGACCGCTCGACGTGGAGAAGGTCCGGGGCGAGATCGTCCTCGACGGGGTGACCTTCGCCTACCCCGGTCGGCCGTCGGCGCTCGACGACCTCTCGCTGACCATCCCCGCCGGGCGGACCACCGCCCTCGTCGGCGCCACCGGCTCCGGCAAGACCACGGTCGCCAAGCTGCTCATGCGGTTCCAGGACGCGGACTGCGGCAGCGTGCTGCTCGACGGCCGGGACGTGCGCGACCTGCCCCGGCACGACCTGCGGCACGCGATCGGGTTCGTCGCCCAGGACCCGTTCCTCTTCGACGGCAGCATCGCCGACAACATCCGCTACGGCAGCTTCGGCGCCACGGACGCGGCCGTGGCCGAGGCCGCCGCGATGGCCGAGGCGCACACCTTCATCTCGACGCTGCCGAGCGGCTACGACACCCTGATCGGTGAACGCGGAGCCGCGCTCTCCGGCGGTCAGCGGCAGCGGATCGCCCTGGCACGGGCCATCCTCAAGGACGCGCCGGTCGTGATCCTGGACGAGGCCACCTCCGCCGTGGACAACGAGACCGAAGCCGCCATCCAACGCACGCTCCGCGGCTTCGCGGCCGACCGGACGATGCTCATCATCGCCCACCGGCTCTCCACCGTCCGCCACGCCGACCGGATCTACGTCATGGACAAGGGCGGCATCGTCGCCGAACAGGGCACCCACGACGAACTCGTCGCCCGCCGCGGACTCTACGCGTCCCTCTGGCAGCTCCAGGCCGGCGAACTCGCCGCCTGACCGCAGTACCCGCGCCACCCCGCCGACCGCGTGACGCCACCGCGGTCGGCGTGGTTTGGCGCGCCCGGCGAACCCCGCCCGCCCACACTCCTGGAGGTACCCCCATGTCCCGTCGCGACGGCGACGTCCTTCCCCTGACGGCGGCCCAGCGCGAGATCTGGTTCGCCGAGCAGCAGTCCCGCACGGCGATCCCGGGCTATCGCGTCGGGGAGTGCCTGGAGATCCACGGGCCGGTGGACCCGGAGCTGTTCGAGACCGCGCTGCGCCGGGTGGTCGACGAGGTCGACGCCCTGCACGTGACGTTCGTCGACGACGGCGAGGGTCCGCGCCAGATCCTCCGCAGAGCCTGGGACTGGGCGCCGGCGCACCTGGACCTCAGCGGGGAGTCCGCACCCCGTGCCGCGGCCACGGAGTGGATGGAGCGGGACCTGACGCGCCCGCTGGACCTCGCCCGTGATCCGTTGTTCGGTCACGCGCTGATCAGGCTGTCGCCGACCGAGTTCCTCTGGTACCTGAACTACCACCACGTGGTGCTGGACGCGATCAGCAGCTCCCTGGTCAGGCAGCGGGTCGGTGACGTGTACTCGGCACTGACCGAGGGCGGGACGGTTCCGCCGTCCCCGTTCGGTTCCCTGAAGGACCTGGTCGACAGCGACACCGCCTATCGCGAGTCGGCGGCCTTCACCGCCGATCGCGCCTACTGGACCGAGCACCTGGCCGACCTGCCCGCCCCGACGCGGCTCAGCGACGGCTCCGCGACCGACCCGCACCGCGCCCTGCGCCTGGCCGCGGAGCTGGAACTGCGGAGCCCCGAGGCGTTGCGGGCGGCGGCGGGCCGGGCCGGAGTCCGGTGGTCCCGGGTGGTGATCGCGGCCACGGCGCTCTACGCCCACCGGCTGAGCGGCACCCGGGACGTGGTGCTCGCCATGCCCGTCACCGCCCGTCGGGGCGCCGACCGCGACCTGATGTCGGTGCCCGGCACGATGTCCAACGTGGTGCCGCTGCGGCTGACCGTGCGGCCGGACATGAGCTGGCGCGAACTCGTGACCCAGGTGGCGCGGGAGGTCGACGCGGCCGTCGCGCACGAGCGCTACCGCAGCGAGGACCTGCTGCGGGACCTCGGCGCGCCCGGCGGCATCGGGACGGCGTTCCCGCTGATCGTCAACATCATGGCCTTCAACTCCAGGCCGAACTTCGCCGGGCACCCCGCCTCCGTGCACCACTTCGTGTCGGGGTCGACCACCGACCTCGCCGTGTGGGTGTTCGACTACCGCGACGGCAACCCCCCGCTGCTCAGGCTCCACGGCGCGCCGGAGGCGTACGGCGACGACGACCTCGCCGCCCACCAGCAGCGACTGCTGGCCCTGCTCGACGCCGTGGCGGACTGCGACCCGGACGAGGCGGTGGGCCGGATCGACCTGCTCACGACCGAGGAGCACCGCGAGCTGGCGGCCCTCGGCGGCGGGCCGGTGGCGGCCGCACCGGCCGCGAGCCTGCCGGAGCTGTTCCGGGAGCACGTGCGGGCGACTCCGGACCTCGTCGCGCTGGTCTGCGGGGACGTCTCGCTGACGTACGCGGAACTGGACGCGCGGGCGAACCGGCTGGCACACGCCCTGATCGCCCGCGGTGCGGGGCCCGAGCGACTGGTGGCGGTGGCCCTGCCACGTTCCGCCGAGCTCGTGACGGCGATCCTGGCGGTACTGAAGACCGGCGCGGCGTACGTCCCGGTCGACCCCGAGTACCCCGCCGCCCGGATCGCCTACCTGCTCGACGACGCGCGTCCGGCCCTGGTGGTCACCGACTCCCGCAGCGGGGACCGCCTGCCCGACGGCGGCCCCCTCGACCGGCTGGTGCTCGACGCCCCGGAGACGGCCGCCCTGGTGGCGGACCTCCCGGCGGACGACCCGGCGGTGGCCGTCGATCCGGGCCACCCGGCCTACGTCATCTACACCTCCGGCTCCACCGGACGGCCCAAGGGCGTGGCGCCGACCCACGGCGGCCTGCTCAACCTGCTCACCGACCTCCGGCAGGTGCACCTCCCGCCGGTGGCGGGGGGCGAGCGGCGGCTGCGGGTGGCCCTGACCACGTCGGTGTCCTTCGACGCCTCCTGGAACCAGCTGCTCGCCCTGTTCGCGGGCCACGAGCTGCACGTCCCGGACCACGCGACCTGGACCGACCCGGACGCCTTCGTCGCGTACGCCGCGCGGTGCGGGCTGGACTTCGTCGAGGCCACCCCCTCCTACCTCCACGTCCTCGTCGCCCACGGGCTGCTGGACGATTCGCAGCGACGCCCGGCGCTGGTCGCAGCGGGCGGCGAGGCCGTCCCCGAGCAGCTGTGGGCGGACCTGCGGGCGGCCGACGGGGTGTCCTGCCGCAACTTCTACGGACCGTCCGAGTGCACCGTCAACTCCGTGGTCGCGCCGCTGGGGTCGAGCCCGCGCCCGGTGATCGGCCGGCCCGTCACCAACACCCGGCTGTACGTGCTCGACGCCGCGTTGCGGCCGCTGCCCGCAGGCGTGCCGGGTGAGTTGTACATCGCCGGTGCGGGCCTGGCGCGCGGCTACCTGAACCGGCCGGGCCTGACCGCCGGGCGGTTCGTGGCGGACCCGTTCGGGCCCGCCGGTTCCAGGATGTACCGCACCGGCGACCGGGCACGGTGGAACCCGGAAGGGAACCTGGAGTTCCTCGGCCGTACCGACCACCAGGTCAAGATCCGAGGCTTCCGGGTGGAGCCCGGCGAGATCGAGGCCGTCCTCGCCGAGCACCCGCAGGTCGCCCGGGCCGCCGTCGTGGTGCGCACCGAGGAGGAGCCCCGGCTGGTCGCCTACGCCGTTCCCGAGCCCGGTGCCGCGCTGACCGGCGCCGCCCTGCGCGAACACCTGCGGGACCGGCTGCCCGAGCACCTGGTGCCGTCGGCGTTCGTGGTGCTGGACGCCATGCCGCTGACCCCGAACGGCAAGCTCGACCGGCGGGCCCTGCCGGCCCCCGAGCGGCAGCACGCCGCACCGGGACGCGCCCCGCGCACCGCGACCGAGCACCTGCTCGCCGGCCTGTTCGCCGAGGTGCTGGGCGTCGCCGGGGCCGGACTCGACGACAGCTTCTTCGACCTCGGCGGGCACTCCCTGCTGGCCACCCGGCTGGTCGCCCGGGCCCGGTCGGTGCTGGGTGTGGAGCTGAGGCTGCGCGACCTGTTCGACGGGCCGACGGTCGCCGAACTGGCGGCGGCGGTGGACGTCGCGGGCCGGGCGCGCCCCGCGCTGGAGCGGCGCGAGCGGCCCGAGGCCGTCCCGCTGTCCTTCGCCCAGCGCCGGTTGTGGTTCCTGCACCGCATGGAGGGCCCGAGCGCCACCTACAACATCCCGCTGACCCTGCGACTGTCCGGAGGCCTCGACCAGCGGGCCCTGGAAGCCGCCCTGGCGGACCTGGTCGAGCGGCACGAGAGCCTGCGCACCGTCTTCCCGGTGGTCGACGGCGTGCCGTGCCAGCGAGTGCTCGACCTCGACGCGGCACGGCCGCGGCTGCGGATGACCGAGGTCGGCGAGCGCGACCTGCCGGACCGACTGAAGGAGGCGGCGCGGTACGGGTTCGAGCTCGCCGAGGAGCCGCCGCTGCGCGCCGAACTGTTCCAACTCGGTACCGAGGAGCACGTGCTGCTGCTGGTGCTGCACCACATCGCCGGTGACGGCTGGTCGGCGGGGCCGCTCCTGCGGGACCTGACGACCGCCTACGCGGCCCGTGCCGAGGGCGGCAAGCCGGAGTGGGAGCCGCTGCCCGTCCAGTACGCCGACTACGCCCTCTGGCAGCAGGAGCTGCTGGGCGACGGCGCGGATCCGGACAGCCTCGTGAGCGGCCAACTCGCCTACTGGCGGGAGCAGCTGGCGGACCTGCCCGAGCAGATCGAGCTGCCGTTCGACCGGCCCCGGCCGGCGGCGATGTCCTACCGGGGCGCCCACCTGCCGATGCGGATCGACGCCGACCTGCACCAGGGCCTGCGCGCGCTCGCCCGGGACGGCGGCGCCAGCCTCTTCATGGTGCTGCAGGCCGGACTGGCCGCCCTGCTGGGCAAGCTCGGTGCGGGCAGCGACGTCCCGATCGGCACGCCGATCGCCGGCCGCACCGACGAGGCCCTGGACGACCTGGTCGGCTTCTTCGTCAACACCCTGGTACTGCGCACCGACCTGTCGGGCGACCCGTCGTTCACCGAGCTGCTCGGCCGGGTGCGCGGCGACGCGCTCTCCGCGTACGGGCACCAGGACGTGCCGTTCGAGCACCTGGTGGAGGCACTGAACCCGACCCGCACGCTGGCGCACCACCCCCTGTTCCAGACCATGCTGGCCCTGCAGAACGCGCCGCTCGGCAGTTTCGACCTGCCGCGGCTGCGGGTGGCGACCGACCTGGTCCCCACCGGGACGGCCAAGTGCGACCTGACCTTCATCCTGGCCGAACAGCCCGACGCCGACGGGTTGTCGGGCCTGGTGGAGTACAGCACCGACCTGTTCGACGAGGCCACCGTGGCGGGGATCGTCGACCGGTGGCTGCGGCTGCTGCGGGCCGTCGTCGCCGACCCCGGCCGGCGGATCGGCCGGGTGGACGTGCTGTCCGCCGACGAGATCCGCGCGCTGCTCCCGGCCGACACCGACCGGAGCGGTGAACTGCCGGAGAGCGGCCTGACCGCGCTGTTCGAGCGGCAGGTGCGGGCCGACCCGGCCGCGGTCGCCCTCACGGCCGGCGAAGTCACCCTGACGTACGGCGAGTTGAACGCCCGCGCCAATCGGCTCGCGCACGCCCTGATCGCCCGGGGAGTGGGGCCGGAGCAGCTGGTGGCGCTGGCCCTGCCGCGCTCGGCGGAGCTGGTCGTCGCGGTGCTCGCGGTGCTGAAGGCCGGCGCCGCGTACGTGCCGGTGGACCCGCAATACCCGGCCGCCCGGATCGCCTACCTGCTCCAGGACACCCGGCCGTCGCTGCTCGTGACGACGGGCCGGACCGGCGAGCTGCCGGGGGCGGACCAGCTGGACCGGCTGCTGCTGGACGCCGCCGACCTGGACGGACAGCCGGACACCGACCCGGAGGTCGCGGTCGACCCCGGCCACGCCGCCTACGTCATCCACACCTCCGGCTCGACCGGCAACCCCAAGGGCGTGGTGGTCCCGCACCGCAACGTGGTGCGGCTGTTCGACACCACCCGGGATCTGTTCGGCTTCTGCGCCGACGACGTCTGGACCCTCTTCCACTCCTACGCCTTCGACTTCTCGGTGTGGGAGCTGTGGGGCCCGCTGCTGCACGGCGGCCGGCTGGTGGTCGTCGACCACGAGACCAGCCGCTCGCCCGGCCGGTTCCTGGAACTCCTCGCCCGCGAGCGGGTGACGGTGCTCAACCAGACGCCGTCCGCCTTCTACCAGCTGATGCAGGAGGACGCCGAGCACCCGCGCGAACTCGCCCTGCGCACGGTGGTGTTCGGCGGCGAGGCGCTGGAGCACGCCCGGCTGGCGAGCTGGTACGAGCGGCACCCGCAGGACGCGCCGCGGCTGGTCAACATGTACGGCATCACCGAGACCACCGTGCACGTCACGTACGCGGCGCTCGACCGCTCCACCACCGCCGCCGGCCAGGTCGGCGCGGCCCTCCCGGACCTGCGGACGTACGTGCTCGACGCCGGCCTGCGGCCGGTGGCCCCGGGCGTGCCCGGCGAGCTGTACGTCGCCGGCCCCGGCCTGGCGCGCGGCTACCTGAACCAACCCGGCCTGACCGCCGGGCGGTTCCTGGCCGACCCGTTCGGACCGGCCGGATCGCGGATGTACCGCAGCGGCGACGTCGTGCGCCGGGACGCCGGAGGCGACCTGCGCTACGTCGGCCGGGCCGACCAGCAGGTGAAGGTGCGCGGCTTCCGGATCGAGCTCGGCGAGATCGAGGCGACGCTCGCCGCGCACCCCGGCGTCGCCCAGGTCGCCGTCCTGGCCCGGCAGGACCGGGCCGACGACACCCGGCTGGTGGCGTACCTGGTGCCCGCCGCGGGCACCGCACCGAGCCCGGCCGAGCTGCGCGGGCACCTGCGCGAGCGGCTGCCGGAGCACATGGTGCCGTCGGCGTTCGTCGTGCTGGGCGCGCTGCCGCTGACCGCCAACGGCAAGCTGGACCACCGGGCCCTGCCCGCCCCCGACCTCGCCCCGGCGACGGCCTCCCGAGGGCCGCGCACCCCGCAGGAGCAGGTGCTCTGCGAGCTGTTCGCCGAGGTCCTGGGGGTCGCGTCGGCCGGCGTCGAGGACGGCTTCTTCGACCTGGGCGGGCACTCGCTGCTCGCCACCCGGCTGGCCGCCCGGATCCGCGCGACGCTCGGCGTGGAGATGCCGCTGCGCACGCTGTTCGAGGCACCGACCCCGGCCGGCCTGGCCGCCGCCCTGGTGGCGGCCGGACCGGCGCGGACCGCCCTGGCACGGCGCGAGCGCCCCGCGGTCGTCCCGCTGTCGTTCGCGCAACGACGGCTGTGGTTCCTGCACCAGCTGGAGGGCCCCGGCGCGAACTACCACATCTCGCTGGCCTGGCGGCTGTCCGGGGATCTGGACCGGTGGGCCCTGGAGGCCGCCGTGGCGGACGTGGTGGCCCGGCACGAGAGCCTGCGCACCGTCCTCCCGGCGGTGGACGGAGTGCCGCACCAGCAGGTGCTGGACGTCGTGGCGGGCCGCCCGCGGCTACTCGTGAGCCGGACCACCGAGGACGGGCTGCCGGGCGCGCTGGCGACCGCGAAGGCCCGTCCGTTCGACCTGGCGGTCGACCTGCCGCTGCGGGTCGAGCTGTTCGAGCTGGCACCGGACGAGCACGTCTTCCAGCTGGTGCTCCACCACATCGCGGGTGACGGCTGGTCGCTGGGCCCGCTCACGCTGGACCTGACCGCCGCCTACGCGGCGCGCCGCCGCGGCGGGGAGCCGCAGTGGGTGCCACTGCCGGTCCAGTACGCCGACTACACCCTGTGGCAGCACGAACTGCTCGGCGACTCCACCGACCGGGACAGCCTGTTCGCCGGCCAGGCGGACTACTGGACGCAGGCGCTGGCCGGTCTGCCGGAGCGGATCCAGCTGCCCACCGACCGGCCCCGCCCGGCGGTCGCCTCGCACCGGGGCGGTTCCGTGCGTGCCGGGCTGGACGCCGAACTGCACCGGGGCCTGTGCGAGCTCGCCCGTGCGCACGGGACCAGTCTGTTCATGGTGCTCCAGGCAGGGCTGGCGGCGCTGTTGAGCAAGCTCGGCGCGGGCGACGACATCCCGGTCGGCAGCCCGGTCGCCGGCCGGACCGACCAGGCGCAGGACGAACTGGTCGGCTACTTCGTCAACACCCTGGTGTTCCGCACCGACACCTCGGGCGATCCGACGTTCGCCGAGCTGGTGGGCCGGGTCAGGGACACCGCGCTGGCCGGGTACGCCAACCAGGACCTTCCGTTCGAATACCTGGTCGAGGTGCTGAACCCGTCCCGGTCGCTGTCTCACCACCCGCTGTTCCAGGTCATGCTGGTGCTGCAGAACGCACCCCGGGCCGACTTCGCGCCGCCCGGGCTGCGCGTCGAGGACGTGCCGTCGACGTCGACCACCGCCAAGCTCGACCTGATCTTCACCGTGGCGGAACGGCACGCGCAGGACGTTTCCCCCGGGCCTGGCGGCCCGGGAGGTGCCCCCACCCCGGAGGGGATCGACGTCTTCGTCGAGTACACCAGCGACCTCTACGACCCGGCCACCGTCGAGACGATGGTCGGCCGGTGGGAGCGGCTGCTCCGCGCCGCGGTCGCCGACCCGCGGCGGCGGCTCAGCCGGATCGGCCTGCTCACCGCCGAGGAGCGCGCCGAGCTGACGGCGCTGGGCACCGGCCCGGCGGCCGAGGCCTTCACCGCTGCTCTGCCGGAGCTGTTCCGGGCCCAGGTGGCTGCGACTCCGGATGCCGTCGCCCTGGTGGGGCCGGAGGCATCGTTGACGTACGCGGAGCTGGACGCGCGGGCCAACCGGTTGGCGCACGCCATGATCGCGCGGGGTGCGGGCCCGGAGCGGCTGGTGGCGGTGGCGCTGCCGCGCTCGGCCGGGCTGGTGGTCGCGATCCTCGCGGTGCTGAAGACCGGCGCGGCGTACCTCCCGGTCGACCCGGAGTACCCGGCCGCCCGGATCGGGTACATGCTGGACGACGCCCGGCCGGTCCTGGCGGTGACCGACGCCCGCACCAGGGGCCGACTGCCCGACGGCCCGGCCGGGTGGCTGGTGGCCGACGACCCGGAGACGACCGCCCTGGTGGCGGGATGCCCCGCGACGGACCCCGCCGCGGCCGTCGATCCGCGCCACCCGGCCTACGTCATCTACACCTCCGGCTCCACCGGCAAGCCCAAGGGCGTGGTGGCGACGCACGGCGGCCTGTCCAACCTGTTCGCCAACCAGTGCCCGCTGATGTTCCGCACGGGGGAGCGGATGCGGGTGGGGCTGACCACGTCCGTGTCGTTCGACGCGTCCTGGGACCAACTGTTCGCCGTGTTCGCCGGCCACGAGCTGCACGTCCTGGACCACGCGTCCTGGACCGACCCGGACGCCTTCGTCGCATACGCCGCGGGTCACGGGCTGGACTATGTCGGCGCCACCCCGTCCTATCTGCAAGTCCTGGTCGAGCGAGGCCTGCTGGACGATCCGCAGTGGCGTCCCGCAGTGGTCGCGGCGGGCGGCGAAGCCGTCCCGGACCAGCTCTGGGAGCGGCTGCGGGCGGCCGACGGGGTGTCCTGCGTGAACCTCTACGGGCCGGCCGAGTGCACGGTCAACTCGGTCGTCGCGCCGCTGGGGTCAAGCCGGCGTGCGGTGATCGGCCGGCCGGTCGCGGGCGCCCGGCTGCACGTGCTCGACGCCGCGTTGCGGCCGCTGCCGGCCGGTGTGCCGGGTGAGCTGTACATCGCCGGTGCGGGGCTGGGACGCGGCTATCTGAACCGGCCGGGCCTGACCGCCGGGCGGTTCGTGGCGGACCCGTTCGGGCCGGCCGGTTCCAGGATGTACCGCACCGGCGACCTGGTGCGGTGGGACGCCGGCACAGGGAACCTGGAGTTCCTCGGCCGGACCGACGACCAGGTCAAGGTCCGGGGCTTCCGGATCGAACCCGGTGAGATCGAGGCGGTGCTGGCGGAACACCCGCAGGTCACCCGAGCCGCCGTGATCGTCCGGCAGGACCGGGCGCAGGACTCCCGCCTGGTCGCCTACCTGGTGCCCGTCACCGGGGCGGAGCTCCGGCCGGAGGACCTGCGGGCGCACCTGCGCGAGCGGCTGCCGGACCACATGGTGCCGGCCGCGTTCGTCACCCTCGACGCCCTGCCGCTGAACGCCAGCTGCAAGCTGGACCGGCGCGCACTGCCCGAGCCCGAGTCCACCGTGACGCCGGCCGGCCGGGCACCGCGCACTCCTGAGGAACACGTGCTGGCGGGGCTGTTCGCCGAGGTGCTGGGCCGGTCCGGGGTCGGCGTCGACGACGACTTCTTCGACCTCGGCGGGCACTCCCTGCTGGCCACCCGGCTGGTGGCCCGGATCCGCGCGACGCTGGGCGTGGAGCTGCCGCTGCACACCCTGTTCCGCAGCCCCACCGTGGCCGGGCTGGCCGCCGGGCTGGGTGGGGCGGACCGGGCCCGGCTCGCGCTGGGGCGGGCGGAGCGGCCCGTGGGGGCGACGGTGCCGCTGTCGTCCGCCCAGCGGAGGCTGTGGTTCCTGCGGCAGCTGGAGGGCGCCGACTCCGTCTACAACATGCCGCTCGCGTGGCGGCTCTCGGGCCCGCTGGACCTGGCGGCCCTGGAGGCGGCGCTGGGCGACCTCGTGGACCGGCACGAGACCCTGCGTACCGTCTTCCCGACCGCGGACGGCGTTCCCCACCAGCAGGTGCTGGCCGTCGGAGAGGCGCGCCCGGGGCTGTCGGTCGTCCCGGCCGACGAGCCGGCCCTGCCGGAACTCCTGACGGGGGCCGCCACCCGCGGGTTCGACCTCGCGGCCGAACCGCCGCTGCGCGCCGAGCTGTTCGAGCTCGCGGCGGACGAGCACGTGCTGCTCCTGGTGATGCACCACATCGCCGGCGACGGCTGGTCGCTGGGCCCGCTGGCCGCCGACCTGGCCACCGCGTACGCGGCACGCCGCCGGGGCGAGGAGCCGCAGTGGGCACCGCTGCCCGTGCAGTACGCCGACTACACCCTGTGGCAGGACCGGCTGCTCGGCGACGCGGCCGACGAGAAAAGCCTGTTCACCCGTCAGCTTGCTTACTGGCAGCGGACGCTGGCGGACCTGCCGGAGCAGATCCCGCTCCCCGCCGACCGCCACCGCCCCGCTACCCCCTCCCACGCCGGCGGCCACCTCGCGATCGACGTGGACCCCGAACTGCACGCCGGGCTGGTCCGGTTGGGCCGGGAGCACGGCGCCAGCGTGTACATGGTGCTGCAGGCCGCCCTGGCGTCCCTGCTGGACAAGCTCGGTGCGGGCACCGACATCCCGGTCGGCAGCCTGATCGCCGGCCGGACCGACCAGGCGCTGGACGACCTCGTCGGGTTCTTCGTCAACACCCTGGTGCTCCGGACGGACACCGGCGGCGACCCCTCCTTCGCCGAGCTCCTGGTCCGGGTCCGGGAGGGCGCGCTCGGCGCGTACGCCCACCAGGACCTGCCGTTCGAGCACGTCGTCGAGGCCCTCAACCCGTCCCGGTCGCTCACCCGGCAGCCGCTGTTCCAGGTGCTGCTCGCGCTGCAGAACGTGCCGCGCACCGAGTTCGCACTGAGCGGTCTGGCCAGCGGGATCGTCCTGGTGCGGACGCCGACGGCGATGTTCGACCTCGGCTTCCACCTGCTGGAGCGCGGCGGTACCGGCGGGCCGGCCGAGGGCATCGTCGGACGCGTCGAGTACAGCACCGACCTGTTCGACCCCGCCACGGTGGAGTCGCTGGTGGCCCGGTGGCTGCGGCTGCTGGCGGCGGTGGTCGCCGAGCCGGACCGCCCGCTGAGCCGGATCGACGTCCTCACCGCCGAGGAGCGGCACGAGCTGCTGGTCGCCCGCAACGACACCGCCCGCCCGGCCGCGGCCACGAGCCTGCCGGCGCTGTTCGAGGCGCAGGTCCGGGCGAGCCCGCAGGCGCCGGCGGTGCTGTTCGAGGGCACGACCCTGACCTACCGCGAGCTGAACCGCCGGGCCAACCGGCTGGCGCACGCGCTGATCGCGCGCGGGGTCGGGCCGGAGCAGGTCGTCGCGCTGCGGCTGCCGCGCTCCGCCGAGCTGGTGGTCGCCGTCCTCGCGGTGCTCAAGACGGGCGCGGCGTACCTGCCGGTCGACCCGGACTACCCGGCCGCCCGCATCGCGTACATGCTGGAGGACGCGCGCCCGGCCGTGGTGCTCGACGACCTCGCGGCCGTCGCACCGGACGGGGACCTGCCGGAGACCGATCCGGCCGTCGCCGTGGACGCGCGGCACCCGGCCTACGTGATCTACACCTCCGGCTCCACCGGCCGGCCCAAGGCCGTGGTGATGCCCGCCGCGGGGCTGCTGAACCTGCTGGCGTGGCACCACGAGGCCGTGGGCGGCGAAGTGGGCACGCGCACCGCGCAGTTCACCGCGATCAGCTTCGACGTCTCGGTGCAGGAGACGCTCTCCGCGCTGCTGTACGGCAAGACCCTGGTCGTGCCGACCGAGGAGCAGCGCCGCAGTGCCGAGCTGTTCGCGCACTGGCTGGACCGGCACCGGGTGGAGGAGCTGTTCGCGCCCAACCTGGTGGTCGAGGCGCTGGCCGAGGCCGCCGAGGAGGCCGGGTTGGAGCTGCCGAGCCTGCGGCTGGTCGCCCAGGCCGGTGAGGCGATGCGCCTCGGCGGTGCCGTGCGCCGCTTCCAGGCGCGTTGGCCGGGCCGGGTGCTGCACAACCACTACGGGCCCGCCGAGACCCATGTGATCACCGCCTACCCGCTGCCGGCCGACCCGGCCGACTGCCCGCTGCCGGTACCGATCGGCCGTCCGATCGACAACTGCCAGGTGTACGTGCTGGATTCGGCGCTGCGACCGGTCGCCCCCGGCGTGCTGGGCGAGCTGTACCTGGCCGGGACGGGCCTGGCCCGCGGCTACCTGAACCGGCCCGGGCTCAGCGCCGGGCGCTTCGTGGCCGACCCGTTCGGTCCGGCGGGCGCCAGGATGTACCGCACCGGCGACCTGGTCCGCTGGCGCGCCGACCGAGAGCTGGAGTTCGCCGGCCGGGTCGACCACCAGGTGAAGGTCCGCGGGTTCCGGGTCGAGCCGGGCGAGATCGAGGCCGAGCTGACCGCGCACCCGGGCGTCGCCCGGGTGGCCGTGCTCGCCCGCGAGGACCGGATCGTCGCGTACGTCGTCCCCCTGGTCGGGAACGGCGTGACCGCGGCGGCGCTGGCGGCGTACCTGCACGACCGGGTGCCGGACTACCTGGTGCCGTCCGCGTTCGTGCTGCTGGACGCGCTGCCGCTGACGCCGAACGGGAAGCTGGACCGGGCGGCGCTGCCCGCGCCGGAGCCGGGCACGACCGCCGGTGGCCGGGCGCCGCGCACCCCGCAGGAGCAGATCCTGTGCGAGCTGTTCGCCGAGGTGCTGGGCCTCGCCCGGGTCGGGGTCGACGAGGACTTCTTCGCACTGGGCGGGCACTCCCTGCTCGCCACCCGGCTGGTCTCGCGGGTCCGGGCGACCCTGGGGGTCGAACTGGAGCTGCGCGGCCTGTTCCGGACCCCGACACCCGCAGGAGTGGCGGCCGGCCTGCACGACGCCGGCGCCGCGCGGCAGGCCCTGGTACCCCGGCCCCGCCGCGAACCGATGCCGCTGTCGTTCGCCCAGCGCCGGCTCTGGTTCCTCCAGCAGTTCGGGGCGCCGAGCGCCACCTACCACATGCCGTTGGCCCTGCGGCTGTCCGGCGACCTCGACCGGGCCGCGCTGAGCGCCGCGCTCGCGGACGTGGTGGCCCGGCACGAGACCCTGCGCACGGTCTTCCCGCACATCGGCGGCGTCCCGTACCAGCGGGTCCGGGACACCGCCGAGGTGGCCGTCCCGCTGACCGTACGCGCGGCCGGCGAGGCGGAGGTGCCCGCCCTGCTGCGCGAGGTGGCCGTGCGTGGCTTCGACCTGACGTCGGAAGTACCGCTGCGGGCGGAGCTGTTCGCGCTCGCGCCGGACGAGCACGTGCTGCTGCTGGTCATGCACCACATCGTCGGGGACGGCTGGTCCATGGGTCCGCTGGCCCGTGACCTGGCCACCGCCTACACCGCCCG
Organism: Kitasatospora sp. NPDC057015; assembly: GCF_042673745.1. NCBI lineage: Bacteria > Bacillati > Actinomycetota > Actinomycetes > Kitasatosporales > Streptomycetaceae > Kitasatospora > Kitasatospora sp. NPDC057015. Next base: position 52,555 of record NZ_JBHUSG010000027.1, on the reverse strand, counting down.
GCAGGGCGGAGGGGCGGCGCCGGCCTGGCCGCCGCTGCCGGTGACGTACGGCGACTACACCGTGTGGCAGCACGAGCTCCTGGGCGACGAGCACGACGCCGACAGCGTGTTCGCCCGCCAGGTCGCCTACTGGACGCAGGCGCTGGCCGGGCTGCCCGAGCAGCTGCAGCTGCCCGCCGACCGGCCGCGCCCGGCCACCATGTCGTATGGCGGCAACCTGCTGGACCTCCGGATCGACGCCGAACTGCACGCCGCTCTGGTGGAGTTGGCGCGCCGCTCGGGTGCGACCCTGTTCATGGTGCTGCAGGCCGCGCTGGCGGCGTTGTACACGCGGTTGGGCGCGGGGACGGACATCGCGATCGGGAGTCCGATCGCGGGGCGTACCGACGAGGCGTTGGACGACCTGGTCGGGTTCTTCATCAACACGCTGGTGCTGCGGACGGACACGAGTGGTGATCCGAGCTTCACCGAGTTGTTGGGTCGGGTGCGGGAGACGGCGCTGTCGGCGTACGCGCATCAGGACGTGCCGTTCGAGCACCTGGTGGAGTCGCTGAACCCGTCCCGTTCGCTGTCCCACCACCCGCTCTACCAGACCGGGTTGGTCGTGCAGAACGCGCCGGGCGGTGACTTCGAGCTGCCGGGTCTCCGGGTCTCCGGGGTGAGCGTGCTCACCGGGACGGCGAGGCTCGACCTGACCTTCGGGTTCGCGGAGGAGCACGGGCCCGACGGCGCGCCGGCCGGGCTCAGCGGTGCGGTCGAGTACAGCACCGACCTGTTCGACCGCTCGACGGTCGAGGCCCTGGCCGCCCGGTGGACCAGGCTGCTGGCCGCCGTCGCCGCCGAGCCCGACCGGCCGATCGGCGGGATCGACCTGCTGTCGGCCGAGGAGCGCCGCGAGCTGCTGCCCGTCGTCGAGGGCGGTGCGGCCGAGGTGAGCCTGCCGGAGCTGTTCGCGGCGCGGGTGGCGGCGACGCCGGACGCGGTGGCACTGGTCGACGGTGACGAGGAGCTGACCTATCGTCAGCTCAGCGAACGGGCGAACCGGTTCGCGCATGCGCTGATCGCCCGGGGTGTCGGCCCGGAGCAGTTGGTGGCGGTGGCGCTGCCGCGGTCGGTGGAGTCGGTGGTGGCCGTCCTGGGCGTGCTGAAGGCCGGGGCGGCGTACCTGCCGGTGGATCCGTCGTACCCGCGGTCGCGGATCGACTTCATGCTGGCGGACGCCCGTCCGGTGCTGACGGTCGACGATCCGGCGCTGGTGGGCGAGGGGGAGTGGCCGGACACCGATCCGCAGACCGCCCTGGACGCCCGGAACCCGGCCTACGTGATCTACACCTCGGGCTCGACGGGCCGGCCCAAGGGCGTCGTGGTGAGCCACACCGGCGTGTCCGGTCTGGTGGCGGCGCAGGTCGAGCGGCTCGGCGTGGTGCCCGGCAGCCGGGTGCTCCAGTTCGCCTCGCCCAGCTTCGACGCGTCCTTCTGGGACCTGTGCAGCGCCCTGCTGACCGGTGCCGCCCTCGTCCTGGCCCCCGCCGAGGCCCCGCTGGAGGCCCTGACGGACGGCCGGCTCGACGTCACCCATGTGACGCTGCCGCCCTCGGCCCTGGCGGCCCTGGACACCGCCGACGTCACGGCCACCACCCTGGTGGTGGCGGGGGAGGCGTGCCCGCCGGAGCTGGTGGAGCGCTGGGCGCCCGGGCGCCGGATGATCAACGCGTACGGCCCGACCGAGACCACGGTCTGCGCGACCATGAGCGAACCGCTGTCCCCGGGGGCCGGTGTGCCGCCGATCGGGCGACCCGTCGCGGGCTTCCGGGTGTACGTGCTCGACGAGCGGCTGCGCATCGTGCCGCCGGGTGTGGCGGGGGAGTTGTACGTCGCCGGCCCCGGTCTGGCCCGCGGCTACCTGAACCGGCCGGGCCTGACCGCCGGACGGTTCGTCGCCTGCCCGTTCGGCCCGTCGGGCGCCGTCATGTACCGCACCGGTGACGTGGTGCGCCTGCGTGCGGACGGAGAGCTGGAGTACGTCGGCCGGGCCGACCAGCAGGTGAAGGTGCGCGGCTTCCGGGTCGAACTCGGTGAGGTCGAGGCCGCCCTGGCCGAGCATCCCGCCGTGGCCCAGGCCGCCGTCGTGGCTCAGGACGACCGGCTCGTCGGCTACCTGGCGGCCCGTTCCGGTACGGCGCTCCGGCCGGCGGAGCTGGCGGCGCACCTGCGCGACCGGCTGCCCGACTACCTGGTGCCGGCGCTCTTCGTGGTGCTGGACGTACTGCCGCTGACCCCCAACGGCAAGCTGGACCGCCTGGCGCTGCCCGCTCCCGACCTCGGCTCGGCCGAGGCCGGCCGGGCGCCGCGCACGCCGCAGGAGCAGATCCTGTGCGGGCTGTTCGCCGAGGTGCTGGGCCGGCCGCGGGTCGGGGTCGACGACGACTTCTTCGACCTGGGCGGCCACTCCCTGCTCGCCACCCGGCTGACCGCGCGGGTGCGCTCGGTGCTCGGTGTGGAGCTCGGGCTGCGCGCGCTCTTCCAGGCGCCCACCGTCGCGGGGTTGGCCGGGGCGTTGGCCGGGGCCGGCCACGCCCGCCCGGCGCTGACCACGCACCAGCGGCCGACGACGGTACCGCTCTCCTTCGCCCAGCGCCGGCTCTGGTTCCTGCACCGGATGGACGGCAGCGCCGCCACGTACCACATCCCGCTGGCGCTGCAACTGACCGGGACGCTCGACCGGGCCTCGCTGGAGGAGGCGCTGGCCGACGTGGTGGCCCGGCACGAGAGCCTGCGGACGGTCTTCCCGGAGGTCGACGGCGTCCCGTGCCAGCGCGTCCTGGCCCCGGCCGAGGCCCGACCCCGGGCCCGGCTGACCGAGGTTTCGCAGGCCGAACTGCACGACCGGCTCGCCGAGTTCGCCCGGCAGCCGTTCGACCTGGCGGTGGAACCCCCGCTGCGGGCCCGGCTGTTCGCCGTCGCACCGGGCGAGCACGTGCTCCTGCTGGTCGTGCACCACATCGCCGGCGACGGCTGGTCCACCGGCCCGCTGGCGCGGGACCTCGCCGAGGCGTACGCCGCCCGGAGCCAAGGCCACCCGCCGGCCTGGCCGAACCTGCCGGTCCAGTACGTCGACTACACACTCTGGCAGCGCGACCTGCTCGGCGACGTCGCCGACCCGCGGAGCCGGTTCGCCGAGCAGCTCGCCTACTGGAAGCGGCAGCTGTCCGACCTGCCGGAGCTGCTCCAGCTGCCCGTCGACCGGCCCCGGCCGGCCGTCACCGGCTGGCGCGGGGGGCACGTCGGCCTGCAGCTGAGCCCCGAACTGCACAACGCTCTGACCGAGTTGGCGCGGAGCACCGGTACCAGTCTGTTCATGGTGCTGCAGGCGGCGCTGGCGGCGTTGTACACGCGGTTGGGCGCGGGGACGGACATCCCGATCGGGAGTCCGATCGCGGGGCGTACCGACGAGGCGTTGGACGACCTGGTCGGGTTCTTCGTGAACACGCTGGTGCTGCGGACGGACACGAGTGGGGATCCGGGTTTCGCGGAGCTGCTGGGTCGGGTGCGGGAGACGGCGCTGTCGGCGTACGCGCACCAGGACGTGCCGTTCGAGCACCTGGTGGAGGTGCTGAACCCGTCCCGGTCGCTGTCGCACCACCCGCTGTTCCAGACCGTCCTGGCCGTGCAGAACGCGCCGATGGGCCGCTTCTCGCTGCCCGGCCTGGACGTGGTCACCTACGCGGTGGCCACCGGATCCGCCAAGTTCGACCTCGGTGCGAGCCTGGTCGAGCAGTTCGGTGCGGACGGGAGCCCGGCCGGGATCGTCGGCGCGGTCGAGTACGCCTCCGACCTGTTCGACCGTTCCACGGTCGAGGCCCTCGTCCGGCGCTGGACGCTGCTGCTGGAGGCCGTCACCGCCGACCCGGAGCAGCCGATCGGCGGGATCGACCTGCTCGACGCCGACGAGCGGCACCGCCTGCTGGACCTGGGCAACGCGACCGCCCGCGAGGTCGGCGCGGTCCCGGTGCCGCAGGCCTTCGCCACCCAGGTGGCGGCGACGCCGGACGCGGTGGCGCTGGTGTGCGGCGACGCCGACGTGACGTACCGTCAACTCGATGCTCGGGCGAACCGGTTCGCGCACGCGCTGATCGCCCGGGGGGTGGGCCCCGAGCAGCTGGTGGCGGTGGCCCTGCCACGGTCGGTGGAGTCGGTGGTGGCCGTCCTCGGCGTGCTGAAGGCCGGGGCCGCGTATCTGCCGGTGGATCCGTCGTACCCGCGGTCACGGATCGACTTCATGCTGGCGGACGCCCGCCCGGCGCTGCTGGTCGACGACCCGGCGACGGTGGCCGAGGGGGACTGGCCGGATACCGATCCGCAGGTCGCGCTCGACGCCCGGAACCCGGCCTACGTGATCTACACCTCGGGCTCGACGGGCCGTCCCAAGGGCGTCGTGGTCGCCCACAGTGGTGTGGCCAGCCTGGTCGCCGCGCAGATCGAGCGGTTCGCGATCGACGCCGACAGCCGGGTGCTCCAGTTCGCCTCGCCCAGCTTCGACGCCTCGGTGTCCGAGATCTGCACCGCCCTGCTGAGCGGCGCGACCCTGGTGCTGCCCCCGGCGGCGGACCCGGTCGCCGCGCTGACCGACCCGCGCCTCGCGGTCACCCACGTGACCGTGCCCCCGTCCGTCCTGGCCGCCGTGCCGGAGGACGCGGTGGCGGTGTCGACGCTGGTGGTGGCCGGCGAGGCCTGCCCGCCGGAGCTGGTGGCACGGTGGGCCCCCGGGCGTCGCATGATCAACGCGTACGGCCCGACCGAGACCACGGTGTGCGCGACCATGAGCGACCCGCTGTCGGCGGGATCGGGCGTGCCGCCGATCGGCCGCCCGATCGCCAACGCGCAGGTGTACGTGCTGGACGAGCGCCTGCGGCCGGTGCCGTCGGGCGTGCCGGGGGAGCTGTACGTCGCCGGCGCCGGTCTGGCCCGCGGCTACCTGAACCGGCCGGGCCTGACCGCCGGACGCTTCGTCGCCTGCCCGTTCGGCCCGTCGGGCTCCAGGATGTACCGCACCGGTGACGTGGTCCGCTTCCGTGCCGACAGCCAGCTGGAGTACGTCGGCCGCGCCGACGACCAGGTGAAGGTGCGCGGCTTCCGGGTGGAGCCCGGCGAGGTCGAGGCCGCCCTGGCCGAGCACCCCGCCGTCGCCCGGGCCGCCGTCCTCGCCCAGGACGACCGGCTGATCGGCTACGTCGTCCCGCGCCAGGACACCGCCCGGGACGACGGCCTGGAGGCGGACCACGTGGGTGAGTGGCAGGACATCTACGACGCCCTGCCCATCACCCCCGAGGAGGCCGCCTTCGGCCAGAACTTCGTCGGCTGGAACAGCAGTTACGACGCCAGCCCGATCCCCGTCGAGCAGATGCGGGAGTGGCGCGACACCACCGTGGCCCGAATCCTGGCCCTGCGCCCGCGCCGGGTGCTGGAGGTGGGCGTCGGCACCGGACTGCTGCTCTCGCAGGTCGCACCGCACTGCGAGTCGTATTGGGCGACCGACTTCTCCGCCACCGCCATCGACGCCCTGGCCGCCCAAGTGGACCGGCGGGAGGACCTGGCCGGACGGATCGTGCTGCAGACCCGCCCGGCGCACGACACCGACGGGCTGCCGGCCGGGCGGTTCGACACCATCGTGATCAACTCGGTGGTGCAGTACTTCCCGTCCGCCGACTACCTCGCGGACGTGGTCGAGAAGCTGATGGGGCTGCTCGCCCCCGGCGGCGCGCTCTTCGTCGGCGACGTCCGCAACCTGCGCCTGCTGCGTCCGCTGGCCACCGCCGTCCAGCTGCACCGGACCGGTGAGGGCGGCGACCTCGCGGCCGTGCGCCGGGCGGTCGAGCAGGCCGTGCGGGTGGAGAAGGAGCTCCTGGTCGACCCGGACTTCTTCACCGCCGTGCGGGAGCGGTGCACGGAGGTCGGCGCGGTGGTGGTGGAGGTCAAGCGCGGCCGTCACCACAACGAACTGAGCCGCTACCGCTACGACGTGACGCTGCACAAGCCGCCGGTGGCCCCGGCGGCCCCGGGCCGGTCCGTCGAGCTGGTGTGGGGGCGACAGGTCGGCGGGACGGCGGAACTGCGCGAGCTGCTCGCCCAGTCGCCCGTCGAGGTGCTGCGGATCACCGGGGTGCCGAACCGCCGGGTGGTGCGGGAGGCCGCCCTGGCCCGGGCGGTGCAGGCGGGGGACGCCTCGCTCACCGAGCTGCTGGAGCGGTTGCACGCTCCGGAGGAGGCCGGCCTTCCCGACCCGGAGGACTTCCACGCCCTCGGGCTGGAGTTGGACCGCCGGGTGGGCGTCACCTGGTCGGCCACCGCGGCCGACACCCTGGACGTCGTCCTCGCGGACCCGCGGACCCGGCAGGGCTCCCCGGTCGAGCCGTACCGGCCCGCCGGCGCCGCCGACCGGGTGCTGCCCGCGCTGTCCGCGCTGACCAACCGCCCGACCGGCAGCCGGGGCACCGGCGCCCTCATCGGTGAACTCCGCGACTGGCTGCGCGGACGGCTCCCCGACTACCTGATCCCGTCGGCGTTCGTGGCGCTGGAGGCGCTGCCGCTGACAGCCAGCGGCAAGCTCGACCGCCGCGCGCTGCCCGCTCCCGACCTCGGCTCGGCCGGTGTCGGGCGGGCGCCGCGCACCCCGCAGGAGCAGCTCCTGGCCGAACTGTTCGCCGAGGTGCTCGGGTTGGCACAGGTCGGGGTCGAGGACAGCTTCTTCGACCTGGGCGGTCACTCCCTGCTGGCGACCCGGCTGGCCTCCCGGGTCCGGGCGACCCTCGGCGCGGAGCTGGAGGTCCGGACGCTGTTCGAGACCCCGACCGTGGCCGCGCTGGCGGCCCGCCTGGACGGCTCGGGCACGGCGCGGCCGGCGCTCACCGCCCAGCCCCGCCCGGACCAGGTGCCGCTGTCCTTCGCCCAGCGCCGCCTGTGGTTCCTGCACCGGATGGACGGGCCGAGCGCCACCTACAACATGCCGCTCGCGCTGAGCCTGACCGGCGAGCTGGACCGCCCGGCCCTGCACGCCGCGCTCGCGGACGTGGTCGCCCGGCACGAGAGCCTGCGGACCGTCTTCCGCGAGACGGACGGCGTGCCGTACCAGGTCGTGCTGGGCGCCGCGCAGGCGTACCCCGCACTGCCGGTGTTCGAGCTCGACGAGGGCTCACTGGCCGAGCGGCTGGCGCAGACGGCGCAGCGCGGCTTCGACCTGGCGGCCGAGCCACCGGTCCGGGCGGAGCTCTACGCGCTCGCCCCCGACCGGCACGCGCTGCTGGTCGTGGTGCACCACATCGCCGCCGACGGCTGGTCGATGGGCCCGCTCGCCGGCGACCTGGCCGCGGCCTACGGGGCCCGCTGCCGGGGCGAGGAGCCGCAGTGGTCCCCGCTGCCGGTGCAGTACGCCGACTACTCCCGGTGGCAGCGCGACCTGCTCGGCGACGCCGCCGACCCGGACAGCCTGTTCGCCCGGCAACTGGCCTACTGGAAGGACGAGTTGACGGGCGTGCCGCAGCAGCTGCAGCTGCCCGCCGACCGGCCTCGGCCGCCGCTGGCCTCCCAGCGGGGCGGCCGGGTGGTGGTCCGGCTGGACGCCGAACTGCACCAGGCCCTGAGGGACTTGGCCGCCGCGCGCGGCGCCAGCATGTTCATGGTGCTCCAGGCCGGCCTCGCCGCCCTGCTCACCCGGCTCGGCGCCGGTACGGACATCCCGATCGGCAGCCCGATCGCCGGGCGCACCGACCAGGCGTTGGACGAGCTCGTCGGCTTCTTCGTGAACACCCTGGTGCTGCGCACCGACACCAGCGGCGACCCGGGCTTCGCCGAACTCCTCAGCCGGGTCCGGCAGAAGGCGCTCACCGCGTACGACCACCAGGACGTGCCGTTCGAGTATCTGGTCGAGGTGGTCAACCCGGCGCGGTCGCTGGCCCACCACCCGCTGTTCCAGATCATGCTGGCCCTGCAGAACGCGCCCCTGGGCGAGTTCGGGCTGCCGGGGCTGGCGACCGGCCACCTGGAGGCCCCGACCGGAACCTCACGGGTCGACCTGACCTTCAGCCTGGCCGAACAGTTCCGCCCGGACGGTCCCGCCGGGGCCGGCGGCCAGGGGGGTGCCCCCAGCCCCGACGGCCTGGTCGGCGCGGTGGAGTTCGCCACCGACCTGTTCGACCCGGCCACCGTGGAACTGCTCTTCGACCGCTGGGCTCGGCTGCTGCGGGCGGCGGTCGCCGACCCGGACCGGCCGATCAGCCGGATCGACATCATGTCCGACGCGGAACGCCACCGGCTGCTGTACGGGTTCAACGACACGACGGCCGAGCTTCCCCGCGCCGCCGTACCGGAGTTGTTCGCCCGCCAGGTGCGGGCCACCCCGGACGCGGTGGCCGTCGTGGCGGGCGCGACCGAGCTGACCTACCGGGAGCTCGACCTGCGGTCCAACCGGCTCGCGCGGGCGCTGGTCCGCGAGGGCGTACGGCCGGAGACCCCGGTCGCGGTGCTGCTGGAGCGCTCGGCGGAGCTGGTCGTGGCGATCCTGGCGATCATCAAGGCCGGCGGCGCCTACGTGCCGTTGGACTCGCGCTTCCCCTCCTCCCGGATCGACCTGATCCTCGGGGAGAGCGGGGCCGCTCTGGTGCTCACCCGGGAGGTGATGACCGCCCTGGAGCAGACGGAGCCCGATCCGTCCGGCCTCGAAGTCCCCTGCGAACCGGACCAGTTGGCGTACATCATGTACACCTCCGGCTCGACCGGTCGACCCAAGGGCGTGGCCGTCACCCACCGTGACGTGGTGGGCCACGCACTGACCCCCGAATTCCGCGGCGGCGGACACGAGCGGGTGCTGATGCACTCCCCGACGGCCTTCGACCTCTCGACCTACGAGCTGTGGGTGCCGCTGCTGAGCGGCGGCCGGATCGTGGTCGCACCGCCCGAGCAGCTCGACCTCGACCTGCTCCAGCACACCATCGCCGCACACGGGGTGACCGGACTGTGGCTGACGGCCGGCCTGTTCCGCCTGGTCGCCGAGGAACGCCCGGGCCTGCTCGCCGGGGTGCGCGAGGTGTGGACCGGTGGCGACGTGGTCTCCCCGGCCGCCGCCGCCCGGGTGCTGGCGGCCTGCCCCGGCATCCAGGTGGTCAACGGCTACGGGCCCACCGAGGCCACCACCCTGGCCACCTGCCACCCGGTGCGCGCCCTCCCCGAGCACGCCGCGACCGTGCCGATCGGCGGCCCGATGGCGAACATGCGCACCTACGTGCTCGACGACCACCTGCGGCCGGTACCGACGGGCCTGGTCGGCGAGCTGTACCTCGCCGGGGTGGGCGTGGCCCGGGGCTACCTCGGCAGGCCCGGCCTGACGGCGGAGCGCTTCACCGCCGACCCCTACGGGCCGCCCGGGAGCCGGATGTACCGCACCGGCGACCTGGCCTGGTGGCAGCCGGGGGACCACTCCCGGTCGGAGGCCGATGGCGGCACGCTGGAGTTCGCCGGACGCGCCGACCACCAGGTCAAGCTGCGCGGCCTGCGGATCGAGCCCGGGGAGATCGAGGCCGTCCTGGCGGGCTGCCCGGGCGTCGCCCAGGCGGCCGTGGTCGCCCGCGAGGACCGGCCGGGGGACAAGAGGCTGGTCGCCTACCTGGTGCCCGCCCCCGGGGGCGTGCTGCCCGAGGCGGGCGAGTTGTCCGGCCGGCTGCGCCGCGACCTGCCCGACTACATGGTGCCGGCGGCGTTCGTCACCGTGGACGCGCTGCCGCTGACCGCCAACGGCAAGCTCGACCGGGCCGCCCTGCCGGCCCCCGAGTACGGGGCGTCGGACGCCGGGCGCGGCCCGCGGACGCCGCAGGAGCAGCTGCTGTGCGGCCTGTTCGGCGAGGTCCTCGGCCGGGAGCAGGTGAGCATCGACGACAACTTCTTCGACCTCGGCGGGCACTCGCTGCTGGCGGCCCGCCTGGCCTCCCGCGTCCGCGAGACCCTCGGCCTGGAGTTGGGTCTGCGCATGCTGTTCGAGGCGCCGACCGTGGCCGGTCTCGCCGAGCGCCTGATCATGGACAATCCCGACGACGCGTTGGACGTGGTGCTGCCGCTGCGTGCGACCGGGACCGGCACACCGCTGTTCTGCGTCCACCCCGGCGGCGGCATCAGCTGGTCGTACAGCGGGCTGCTGAACCACGTCGGTCCCGATCACCCGGTCTACGCGATCCAGGCGCGGGGCCTCGGCCGGCCCGAACCCCTGCCGACGTCCTACGAGGAGATGGCGGCCGACTACGCCGACCAGATCCAGAAGATCCAGTCGGAGGGCCCGTACCTGCTGCTCGGCTGGTCCGCCGGCGGCCTGATCGCCCACGCGCTGGCCTGCGAGCTGCAGTCGCGCGGCGAGCGGACCGCGCTGTTGGCGATCCTCGACGCCTACCCGGTGAAGGACGTGCAGTTCGAGGTGGCTCCGGTGCCCACCGTGCGGGACGTTCTGGTCGGGGTGCTCGACGTCGACCCGGACGAGCTGGGCGACCGGGAGATCACCTACGCCGACGTCGCCGAGGTGCTGAACCGGCGGGGCAGCGCGCTGGCCGGCCTGAACGAGCGACAGGTCGAGGTGATCGTCGAGATCATGATCAACAACGCGCGGCTGGCGGTCGACTTCGTCCCCGGCGGCTTCGACGGAGACCTCTTGCTCTTCAACTCCACGATCGACCGGGCCGAGGACAACGCCGGGCCGCAGACCTGGCGCCCGTACATCGGCGGCCGGATCGAATCGCACGAGATCACCACCCGGCACGACCGGATGACCCAGGCCGGCTCACTGGCCCAGATCGGACCGATCCTGGCCGCCAGGATCGCCGGGGCCACCGGTGACACCACCCATTCCCACCAGGAGGACTGACCCATGACCAACCCCTTCGACGACCAGGACGGCACCTTCCTCGTGCTCGTCAACGACGAGAACCAGCACTCGCTGTGGCCGCAGTTCGCCGACGTCCCCGACGGCTGGACCGCCGTCCACGGCCCCGACACCCAGGCCGCCTGCCTGGAGTACGTCGAGCAGTCCTGGACCGACATGCGGCCCAAGAGCCTCGCCGACGCCATGAACGCCCAGCGGTAGCACGGCCGACGTGACCTCCACCGACACCCTGGACGGGGCCCGCGACGCCGCGGGCCCCGCCCGGCCCGACGACCTCGCCGCGGCACTGCAGACGCCCGAGGCGCGGCGGGACCCGTACCCCTTCTACGCCCGCATGAGGCGCGAGCAGCCCGTCCACCGCAGTGACCAGGGCATCTGGTACCTCACCCGGTACGCCGACGTCGAGGCAGCCCTGGGCGACCTGCGGCTGTCCAACGACCGGGACCGGATGACCCGCGCCTACGTCGCGCTCGGCGGTGACCTGAAGGCCTTCAGCCGGCTCTCCGACCGGCTCGGCCGGGTGATGTCCAACACCGACCCGCCGGACCACGCCCGGCTGCGCAAACTGGCCAACCGGGCCTTCACCGCCCGGCGGGTCGAAGCGTTGCGCGACGGCATCCAGCGGATCGTCGACCGGCTCGTCGACGAGGCGGTCGCGGCCGGGCCGACCATGGACCTGATCGAGGCGGTCGCCTCCCCGCTGCCGATGTCCGTCGTCTGCGAGCTCTTCGGCATCCCGGCCGAGGACCTCCCGCAGGTCAACTCCTGGTTCCACCGCTTCGGCCGGCTCAGCGAGGACATCGACAAGTCCGAGGAGGCGATCGGGCAGTACGAGGAGTACCTGTCCGGGCTCATCCGGCAGCGCCGACGCGAACCCGGCGACGACCTGATCAGCGCCCTGGTCGCGACGCAGGCGCAGGACGACCGGCTCACCGACTCCGAACTGCTGTCCACCTGCTTCGTCCTGATCACCGCCGGCGACGAGACCACCACCCACCTGATCGGCAACGGCGTGCTGGCCCTGCTGCGGCACCCCGACCAACTGGCCCGGCTGCGTGCGGACCCGGCGCTGATCCGCGGCGCCGTCGAGGAGCTGGCCCGCTACGACACGGTGACCCAGGCGATCGTCCGGGTCGTCGCGGAGGATCTGGAGATCGGCGGGCGGACGCTGCGCGAGGGCGAGCTGGTGTACCTGTTCCTCGGCGCGACCAACCGCGATCCCGAGCGCTTCGAGGACCCCGACCGGCTCGACCTGTCCCGCCCCGGCAACCGGCACCTGAGCTTCGGCAACGGCCCGCACTTCTGCCTGGGCGGACCGCTGGCCAAGCTCCAGGCGGAGGTGGCCGTCGGCACGCTGGTCCGCCGGCTGCCACAGCTGCGGTTGGCCGACGGGGCGGTGCTGGACTGGCGGCCCAACCCCCTGCAGCGGCGGCTGAGCACCCTCCCGATCACCTACTGACCACGAACGACGACGAAGGAGTACCGCCCATGGCCCGAGAGTTCGAGGTCCGCCGGGAGCAGGACCTGCCCGCCACACCCGAACAGGTCTGGGACGCGGTCGCCACCGGCGCCGGCAACCTCGGCTGGCTGTACCCCATGGAGGTCGAGCCGCGCGTCGGCGGAAAGGCCACCCGGGGCGACTCCACCGTCGTGGCCTGGGAGCCGCCGCGGCACTTCGCGGTCCGCGCGACGCAGGACGGCGGCTTCTCCAACACGCTCACCTACCGGATCGAGCCGGCCGACGGCGGCACGAGCCGTCTGCGGATGGGGATCCACTGGGTGCACACCGGCGTCGTCGACGACGCCTGGAGGTGGGACGCCAAGTCGGACGCGGCCGAGAAGCACGTCGACCTCTACCAGCACGGCCTCGCCGAGTACCTGCGCCACTTCGCCGGCCGCCCCGCCGTCTACGTCAGGGCCCAGCGCCCCGAACCCACCGCCGACCCGGCCGACTTCGCCACCCTGCGCCGCCGCCTCGGCCTTCCGGAGGGCGCGGCCGTCGGCGACCGGCTGTCGCTCCGCGTCCCGGGCCGGGACAGCGGCCCGGAGGAGGTGGTCGTCGACTGGCTGAGCACCGACTTCCTCGGGCTGCGCGGCCCCGACGCGCTCTACCGGTTCTTCAACGGCAGCACCTGGAACGTGCCGATCTGGCTGGGTCACCACCTGTTCGCCGAGGACGCCGACGAGGAGCGGGCCACCAAGGCGTGGAACGCCTGGCTCAACGACACCCAAGCCTAGGACCTTCGATGGAAACCTCTGTGGAAACCTCTGTGGAAACACTGCTCTACGCCGCCGAACTCGTCGAGGAGAACGGCAACTACACCCTCCTCGTCCAGGACGTGAGGCGGGACACCGTCCAGAGCACCCCGGTCCCCAGGACCATGGTGGACAAGCTCCCAGTCTTCCTCTCGGCGCTCAGCGCCAAGCTCGCCTCCGCACCGGCGCGCAGCCGCTGGTAGACCACTGCGGCCGGAGGCCGATGCCGTCCGGGGGCTTCCGCGAGCCCGGACGGCATCGGCATCGGCGCCCCTGCGGGCTTGTCACCCGGGACGAAGGGCTCCGAAGCGGCGGCTGGACGGTGCGAAGCACTGCGCGATGAACGTCCTGTACAGCCTCCGCTCGGGAAGAGCGAGGCCACAGGGCGGTTCGTGCTGTCGGCTGGGGCCTGCTGACCTCGGGAACCTCTCGCCACAAGCCGAGGCGGCTGCCGTCAGTCCTCGTGGCCCTCCCCGTCATAGCCCTCCTCGTCATCGTCATCCTTTTCGAGGCAGAGCGCCGCGAGCCGGGGCAGCCGCCGTCGCATCTCACCGGCGTCTGAGAAATCCCACGTCTCGCCCATGTCGGGCTCGACGTCCTCGCACTTCGGCCGGGAGGCCGCCCGGGCCTCCTGCGCGTCGTAGTAGCTGTCCTTGACTCCGGTGACCCGGTCGTAGGCTCCCAGCGCCGCGTAGTTGGCATCCTCCTGGAGGAGGGCCTCCTCCAGGTCGTCGACGGAGCCGGAACTGCCGACCAGCGGGTGGTCGGCGAGGGAGTCCGGCGAGGCCGCCACCCGCTCGAACCACTCCCGGCCGAGGCTGATGAGGCCCGTACGGAAGTCGATGAAGCCGTCGTCGGAGAACCAGCCGCCGATCAGGTGGAAGGCTGCCCACACGTCCCAGCGGTAGACGGATCCGTGGACCGCGTGGAAGCGCTCGTCGTAGTCGAGGATGCGCTCCAACGGCAGTTCGGCCAGGACGTCGGTCAACGCCTCGTCGAAGGGCTTGTCCGTCGCCGCGCGCGCCGTCTCGATGACGGCCCAGAACTCGTCGGTCTCCATGGCCGGGGACTATGCCAGACCGCGCTGACAGGCCACCAACGAGCGCGCGGCGGCGACTTGGCAGATGGCGATGGCAGCTTCATCGGTTCTCCGGGACCCGCCGGCACAGGGGACGGCTAGAGCAGCGGGCCGGTCAGCGGCAGGACCACCTTGCAGGTGACGTCCCGGGGGTGGGCCGGGTCGAGTGTGTTCAGCACGTCCGTCAGTGCGATCGGGTCGTCGGCCAGCTCCAGGTGGTCGGTGGCGTCCAGCAGGCACTGGTCCTGGACGGTGAGAAGATCTGGGAGCAGACCCATCCGCCGGTGCTTCAGAGGGAGAGGGCGAGCATCGGCCCCCGGGGGCCGAGTCCGTACTGGCCCGAGGCGTAGCTGCTGTTCCCGGCGGAGATCTCGCCGGTGACGGCGACGGTGGACAGGCCCTGGGTGGCGGAGGCGGGCGAGAAGGGCGGTACGACGTGGTCGAAGAAGCCGTCGTTCTCGTCGTAGGTGATCGGCAGGACGGTCCTGGCCCACACGGCGGGGCCGGCGGTCAACGCGTCGAGGACCTGGGAGATGTACCAGGCACCTTAGATGGCAAGCCGGTTGGGGTGTTCGCAGAAGGCCTCGGGGGCGGCGATCCAGGAGACCTGCGGGAGGGTGCCGTTGGTCACGTCGGCCTTGAGGCGGTCGAGGTAGTCGTCGCCGCCGGCGCGGGCATTGTCGTAGAGCGGCTGTCCGGCGGTCGCCTTGCGGGACTGGTTGAAGTAGAGCAGTGAGGTGTCGCCGTAGTTGCCGATATACGGGTCAGTGGTCCGGCCCCGACCGCCCGCCGCGTCCAGACCCGTGCCGATGTCCTGGTAGGCCTTCCAGGAGATGCCGACCTTCTCAAGGATCTCGGGTAACGTCGTCCAGCCGTAGCCGTTCTCCTCGTTGCCGAGCACCGGGTCCTCGATCGCCCGCCGGGGTGAGGCCGCCGTTGCCGGAGTGCGCCTCAAGCACACGGCGCACCCGTTGGGTTCCCCCGTGCTGTGCGGCCACTGTCCTGCTGATGACCTGCATGTCGTTGCCGGCGGGTCGTCTCGTCCTTCCTGTTCTCAGGCCGCACGGGGGCGCCCCTGACTATTGACTGTTCCTCGCTGCCGAAGTCGCTGCCGTCTCCACAACGTGCTGTGTCCGGGACCGACAAGGGCCGGTCCCGGACACAGCACGTTCCTCGGGAGAACCGCTGTGGTTCTCCCGAGGAACGGTCCAGCCCTACACCTCCTGCCTTCCGGGTGTCATCAGGTCAGAAACCGCCACCGCTGACTGGTGGCGCTGCTGCAGGTGTTGAGGATCAGCAGGGTGCCGTTGGCGGTGCCCCCTCCCGTGGTGTCCAGGCACTTGCCGAGGGCCTTGAGCTGGCCAGTGGCGGGGACATAGGTCCACTGCTGGGCGTTGGTGCCGTTGCAGCTGTAGAGCTGGACGGTCGTGCCGTCGGCGCTGGACGCCCCTCGCACCTCCATGCACTTACCGACGGCCTGGATGGTTCCGCCACTGGGGTACGACCAGCTCTGGGCTGCGCTGCCGTTGCAGGTGTAGAGCTGCAGCGGGGTGCTGTCGGCGGTGCTGCCGCCGGTGATGTCGACGCACTTGCCGCTGGCGGTCCCGACGGTCGGTCCGGACGGCGGCGTGGCCGGTGCGAGGGTGGCGGAGTGCCAGGTGATGTTGCCGTTGGTTCCGGAGTAGGAAGTGTCCACCACGTACTGGACGGTGAGGGCCTGGCCGGCGGACAAGGCCGCGAACGTCAGGTCCGCCACGCCGTAGGCGTTACCGGACGGGGAGTCGAGGTATCCGGTGTAAGGGGACGCGCTCCCGTCGCTGAGGGAGGCCGTCAGCTTACCCTTGGCCGACCATGCGCCAAGGTAGACCCGCAGTCGCTGGCGGACGGTGGAGGCCGGCACGGTGATCTGGAAGCCGTTGCCGATGGACCGCACGTAGACCGCCGTGGGGCTTGCGGTGGTCGATGCGGTGGGAGTCCCGCCGGTCCAGCTGTAGGTCACCTGGCTGTCGGCGAGCCGGACGAGCGGGTTGCTGCCGATCACGCTCAGGTTGCTGATCGCCTGGGTGGCACCCGCCTTGTGGTCGAAGCTGCTGGTGTCGTTGAGGCCCCAGTGCGCGAAGTCGGTGGTGCCCTCTGCGGTGAGGTTGACGTTCCCGGCCGGCTGCGGGCTGACCGAGGCGGTCAGGGCGCCGCCCGTGGAGCCGTTGGACGAGGTCAGGGTGTAGGTGCCGCCGCTGGTGGTGGTGAAGGTGTAGCGGTCGCCGGACACGGTGGTTGACACGGTGGCGCCGTTGGAGTCCTTGACGGTGACGGTGGATCCGGGCCAGGGGTTCAGCACGGTCACCGGGCCACCGGCGTTGTCGGCGGTGAGGGAGACGTTGGAGGCGGAGGTGCCGTTGTAGTCGGCGCTGACCAGGAATCCGCCCTTGGCACGCAGGTTGCTGAAGTGCGCGGGCCGGTTGGCCGGGTAGTCGGGGAACAGCCGGATGGTGCCGTTGACGGACTGCAGGAGCATCGCGTTGATCGCGTCGGTGGCCCCGACGGTCTCCAGGGCTCCGCCAGACTGGTAGATACTCAGGTTGGGCTGGGAATAGGTGGAGATGACACTCTTCATCTGCGCGAACAGGGCGTCGGCGGGGTAGCCCATCTGCGCGGCGATGCCGAAGCTCTTGGCGAAGTTGTTGCCCTGGGTCCAGGAGTTCATGACCGAGAGCGTGTGGATCGCGGTCTGACGAGCGGCAGCCGGGGAGTCCAGGTTGAGCTCGTCGAACGGGTGGATCCACTCGAGGTTGCACACGGTGCGCCCGAGCACTGCGGAGAAGGGCGTGTCGTAGTCGCTCGGGTACACACTCTGCCCGTCGAACGTTGTGGTGGCATACGCGGGGAGGTTGTTCAGGATGTCCTGCCAGGCCGGGCGCAGGGAGCTGTCGATGCCGAGGGTCTGGCTGTAGGTGATCGCCGACTTGAGCATCAGGTTGACGGCTGCGAGGTCGACCGAGTCGTCATGGGTCCAGTCGCCCTCGTAGGCGGCGCCCATCAGGTGGTACTTGCCGTCGGCCTGCTTGGCTCCGAGGTAGTCCTGCCAGAACAGGACGTTCTGCTTGATGAAGGGGTAGAGGGTCTGGCTCAGGTAGGTGTTGTCGGGGCTGTACTCGTACTTGGAGATCATCGGGACGGCCGCGTAGCTGGCGTCGACGGGCTGGTTCCACCACGTCTTGTCGGTGATCGAGCCGGCCGGGCCGATCCCCACCGGGAAGAGGTAGCCGTGCGTGGTGTTGGCGAGGGCCGCCTTGAACTGCGTGCTGTAGGCCGCGCCGCTCACGGGTATCGACTGGGATCCGGCGAGCAGGGCCACGGCGGTGTTCCGGAAGTCCGTGATCGACTTGACGTACGGGTCTACCAGGCTGCCGCGGTTGCTGGAGAAGGCCCCGTAGTAGGGGGCCTGGTCGTTGTAGTTGAGGTGGTAGTCGCCCGCCCAGGCCGGCGAGTCGGTGGTGGTCCAGGCGCCCCAGAGGCCCGGGGCGGTGCTGCCGCTGCGGGCGGCGCTGCCGAGCAGGTACTGGGCGCCGTAGTAGTACTTCTCCATCGTCGTGTCGTAGACGCGGACGTTGGACTTGAGCCAGTAGTCCTTCCACCAGGACTGGTGCCCGGTCAGGAGGGAGGCGACGGCGGAGTCGGTGAGGCCGGCCACCCCGTTCTGCGCGTCGGCGACCGCGGTGGTGGAGTTCATGCCGCCGTTGACGGAGGAGACGAGGGTGACGGTCTGGCCCGGGCTGACGGCGAACGCCGCGGTGGAGGTACCGGTGGAGTTCGTGCTCGTCGTCGCCGTCGCGTTGAGGACGCGGGTGGCGACCGCGGCCCTGGACACCCACTGGCTTCCCGCGTCGCTCTGGGAGGAGCGCGAGGCCCACAGGGTGGATCCGTTCACCCCGGAGGCCGCCGGGTAGGCGCCGTTGGAGCCGTCCGTCCAGGTGTCCACGTTCAGCGTCACCGAGCCGGAGCCGCTGGTGGTGAGCTTGGTGACCAGGATGTCACCCGTGTCGGAGGTGAAGGTGACCGCGTGGATCGGTGCGCCGTTGATCACCAGGTCCGAGGTCACCTGGGCGTTCAGCAGGTCCTGGGTCTGGCTGTATGTGGTGCCGGACGTAGCACCGCCGGCTGGGGCCCGCAGGGTCAGGCCTCCGAGTGCGATGGCGTGCACCCCGTGGCCGGTGGAGTTGTTCCAGAAGTCGTTCTTGGACATGTAGAGCTTCAGGCTGTGGCTGTCACCGCCGACCTCGACGCCGAGGTCGCCGTTGCCCAGTAGCGGACCGCCGGGGAACGTGCTGGTGACCTGGTTCGTCGGGGGCGCGCTCCAGGTCGCGGCGAGGGTGGGCAGCAGAGCCTGGAGTGCGGCCCAGTCCGAGCTGCTGGAGGGGACGGTCATCGGGACGGCGTCCGCTCGACCGGTGCCCGGCAGAACCAGGGTGGCCGCGACGGCCAGCACGGTTGCTGCGAGGGTCGCGGGCCTTGCTCGTCCGGGTCTGGTGCGTGGTGCCATGGCAGTGCTGTCCTTCCAGGTGGGGGAACCTGCGCAGGTTGAGCGGTGGTGCATCCGCTGCCCCGTTGTGGGCGGGGCAGCGGAGTCTGGGGGGGTTAGAGCTCGACCACCGCTCCGCTGTGACGGGCACGTTCGGCGGCGAAGACCACGCGGTGGCTGGCCAGGCTGGCATCGATGCCCGAGACGATGAGCTCGGGACGGCCCCGGTGCAGGGCGTCGAGGTAGGTGTTGAACATCGCCTCGTCGCCTCCGGCATGGCCCTCTGCGGCTGATGATCCGTCGAGTGAGGTGTCGAGGACGGTGCGGGTCTCGGCACGGAAGTCGTAGACCTCGATGTGGCGGCCATCGCCGGTGAGTTGGCCGCGAGTACCGAAGATCTTGGTATGGCGGTTCTCCAGCGGTGTGAAGGCGGTCAGGGTGAAGGAGGCGGTGATGCCGCCGTCGAACTCCAGGTTGACCACCTGGTGGTCGGCGACGTCGTTGTCGCTGTGGTAGACGCACCGCCCGTACGGACCGTCGGTCAGCGCGGCGGTCACCGCCTCCTCGGTCAGCTCGCCGGCGGTGATGATCCGGGTGAAGTACTGCTTGGTGCCGCCGTTGTGCAGGCCGTCGCGGTAGAGCGTGGTGGCCGAGTAGGCGCAGACGCCCTGGAGCGGGCAGGTCACGCACCGGTCGGTGGCGCCTTCGGGGGCGGCTTCGGGACGGAAATGGGTGAGCGATCCGAAGGAGCTGACCTTGGCCACACGCTGCCCGGCGACGTCGGCGATCCAGTCGATGTCGTGGCAGGACTTGGCGAGCAGTAGGGAGGAGGACTCGTCCTCGCGGCGCCAGTTCCCGCGCACGAAGGAGTGCGCGAAGTGGTAGTGGCCGATTGGTTCCAGGTGCTGGATGGAGACGATGTCGCCGATCGCACCTTCGAGCAGCAGTTGCTTGAGCTTGACTGTGTAGGGGGTGTAGCGCATGACGTGACATACCGCCAGGGCGGTGCGGTTGCGCCGGGCCGCCTCGGCGATCGCCTCGCAGTCGGCCTCGGTGGTGGCCATGGGCTTCTCCAGCAGGAGCTGGTAGCCGAGCTCCGCCAGGGCGATGGCCGCGGCGACGTGCTCGGCGTCCTGCACGGCAATCACCGCGACGTCGGCCAGCCGCGGCTGCGCGAGCAGGTCGCGCCAGTGGGCGAACTGGAACTCGGGGGCGATGTGGTGCTTGGTGGCGAAGGCGCTGCGCACCCGCTCGCGCGGATCGGCCACGGCGATCACGCGCGCCACCTCGGGCCGCTTGGCGGCGAGGTCGGCGTAGGCGGCCCCCCGGGCTCCGGCACCGAGGATCGCCAGGGTCAGCGGACGGCCCAGGGGGCGACTCAGGTCGCCGGTGATGAATGCGTCGGTCGCGGTCGCGGTGGCGGTGGTGGGGTTCACGAGGTGCTCCTGTGAAGAGGATCGAGTTGCGGGCGAGGGCGACTGGCGCACGGTCAGCCCTTGGTCGCCCCGCCGGTCAGGCCCTTGACGAAGTGTTTCTGGAAGGCCAGGTAGCAGACGAGGATGGGCAGGGTCGCCAGGAACATCAGCGCGAAGACCTGGCCGAAGTCGCTCTGGTGCTCGCCGATGGCGCGGTAGATGCCAACAGTGACAGTGGTGCCGTTCGCGGGGCCAAGCAGGATCAGCGGGTTGAGGAAGTCGTTCCAGATCCACACCCCGAGGAAGATCAGCACGCTGGCTGAGGCGGGCCGCAACAGCGGGAAGACGACCTGCCAGAAGATCCGGAAGCGTCCGGCGCCGTCCAGGGCCGCGGCTTCCTCCAGCTCGATCGGGATGGTCTTCACGAAGCCCATGAAGACGAACACGCCGAACGGCACGTAGTAGCCGACGTTGACCAGCACCAGACCGGGGATCGTGGTCATCAAGCCGAGCGAGCGCAGCACTTCGGTGATCGGCTCCAGGATCACTGAGGGCGGGATCATCAGCCCGCACAGCAGCAGCGCGAGCGCGGCCTTGGCCCACCGCCCGCCGGCGCGGGCCAGGTAGTGGCCGAGCATGGCCGAGACCACGGTCAGCACCGTGACGGAGATCGCGGTGACCTCCACGCTGTTGATCAGGCCGTACCAGAACATGTGGTCCGGGCGGGACATGACCTGCTGGATCGAGGACAGGGTCGGCGGGATCGGCAGGCTCACCGGGTGGGCGGTGATGTCCTGGCCGTGCTTGAAGACGTTCACCAGGACTTCGTACAGCGGCAGGAAGAACACGGCGGTCACGAAGGTCGCGGCGATGGACCGTATCCACGAGGTGGTGCGCGGTGCGCCGGTGGCACTCACATTGTGACCTCCCGTCGCTGCAGCACGCGCAGGGCCAGGACCGAGATCGCCGCGATGATCACGAGCATCAGGGTCGCCATCGCCGAGCCGTAGCCGATGTGGTTGCCGGTGAAGGTGGTCTGCACGACCTGGAAGGCGATCGTCGAGGTGGTGCCGTTGCCCGGCCCGCCGTTGGTGATCACCTGGACCTGGTCGTAGGCCTTGAACCCGGTGATCAGCAGCATCACGGTGTTGATGGTCAGCGCCGGCGCCAGCATCGGCCAGGTCACGTGCCGGAACCGGGCCTGCCGGCCGGCGCCGTCGATCTCGGCGGCCTCCAGCAGTTCGGCCGGGACACCGGCCAGACCCGCCAGGTAGACCACTACGCAGAACCCCAGCACCTGCCAGGTGATGATGAACGCCACCGAGTACAGGGCCAGGTCCGGATCCGACAGCCAGCCGGGCGGATGGGCCACACCCAGGCTGCGCAGGGCCGAGTCCAGCAGCCCGTCGTCGGCGAGGATCGCCTGCCAGATGACCGAGACCACCACTGAGCTGAGCACGACGGGGGTGAAGAACACCGAGCGCAGCATGTTGTAGAGCCAGCCCCGCCGGTCCAGCAGGAGTGCGATGGCAAGTCCCAGGACGTTGGCCGTCGCGGTCACGATGGCGGTGACGATCACCGTGTTCGACAGGGCGCCGGTGACGTCCGAGTCCTGGAGGAGCCGGGTGTAGTTGCGCAGGCCCACCCACTGGGTGGGTGGGTTGGCAGGGTTGCGGTTGGTGAAGCTGTTGCGGACCGTCATGGCGATCGGGATCAGCACGAAGGCGAGGTAGACCAGCAGGCCGGGTGCGCCGAAGGTCAGGAAGTGGACGGCCTTCGCCAACCGCCGCCGGCCGCGCGGTGGGCCTGTGGTACGTCTCGTGACGTGGGAGCCGGTGCCCGCCGGGCGGGTCTGTGTCGCGGACATGATGATCTTCTGCGCTCCTGCTCTTCGGGTGGCCCGATGGTGCGGTCGGCGCCGGCCCTCCCCTCCTGCGGGGCCGGCGCCGGGCGGTGGGGTGTGTGGCTACTGGCTCGCCTTGGCCCATTCGTCGTCGAGGAAGGAGCCGAACTGCTGGGAGGTCTTCTTGCCGTTGATCAGGTCGGCGACGCCGGCGGCGGCCCTGTCGGCCAGGCCTGCGGGCATCGAGCCGTCACCGGTCTCGATGGAGAAGGCGTTGACGATCGCGTTCTGCTTGACCGCTTCCTGATACAGGTCGGCGGTCGCGGTGTAGACCGGGCCCATATCGGCGGGCGGGGTGTAATCCTTGATCGCGATGATCGAGCCGTCGGTCCGTACCGAGGTGTCCAGCGAGGTCTTGTCGAGCATGAACGCCAGCGCCCACTTCTTGGCCAGATCCACGTTCGGAGCCTTGGAGCTCACCGAGGTGCCGCCGCCGGTGTAGGCCGGGACCACCAGCGAGCCGTCGTCGGTGGGCCAGGCGAAGACACCGACGTCGAAGCTGGGCTTCTTGGCGTCGGCTGAGGCGGCGAACCACGAGCCCATCGGGTACATCGCGCCCTTGTTGTCGCGGAAGGCCTGCTCGTCGTCGGCGTAGGAGCGCGACAGTCCAGCGGTGTCGATGTAGTTGTTCTTGGCAAGGTCTGCGATCTTGCCGGCGGCCTTGGTGAACGCCGGGTCGCTGAACTTGGCCTTGCCGGCGGCCTTCTGCGCCAGCCAGTCCGGGGTGGGCTTGTAGGTGTCGGTGGCCACCGCGCCGATCAGCGGGTACATGTCGGCCCAGGTGTCTTTGCCGCCACCGCCGACGACGAACGGGTTGATGCCCTTGGCCTTGAGCTTGGCACTGTCGTCGAGCAGTTCGGCGTAGGTCTTCGGCGGGGCGGTGATCCCGGCCGCGGCGAAGTCGGCCTTGTTGTAGTACACGAGCGGAGTGGGCTGGGTGTTGTACGGCAGCTGGTAGATCTTGCCGCCGATCGGGTTGGAGTGCGGTGAGACGAAGTCCACCAGCTCCGTGTCCGTCCACGGCGCCAGCTGCCCGGCCTGGGCGAAGCCGTTCGGCGACACCGCGATCATGATGTGCGGCAGTTGGCCCGAGGCGGCCAGCTGCTTGGCGTAACCCGCCCGGTCTGCCGACGGAGCGACCAGCTTCTGGATGGTGACCCCGGGCACCTTGGCCGAGGCACGGGCAATCGCGTCGTCCCAGTACTTGGCCGTCAGGTTCGGCGTCTCGAAGGTCAGGAAGGTCAGGGTGACGGCGCTGCCGCTGCCTTGGGCGGATCCGCCGCCGGAGGCGCCGGCTGCGCAGCTGGACAGAGTGAGGGCGGTGACGACGGCGACTGTCGTGAACAGGAATCTTCTGCGCATGGTGGATCCATTTCCGGCTCGGAGTGACGAGCTCTGGGCGCATCGAGGAGCGAGGAGTGCAGGGGTGGTCGGCGACTGCGGTCGGGGTGCCGAGGTCGCGGTCTTTCCCTGATCGGGGGGCGCGTCACTGTGCGTGTGGGGCGGTCGCGCTGGTGTATTTTTTGATGCATTGACTAAAAAAAACTTGTTAGAGTCTGTTCCGGAGTTGGCAGCACTGTCAAGAGAGGGTCGGATGAGACGAACAGGTGGCGACGGATCGCTGCTGCAGCGCATTAACACCGTGGCGGTGCTTCGAGCACTGCACGGCGCGCAACAACTGACGCTACGCGATCTCACCAAGGCGACGGGGGTGTCTCGAAACACTGCCGAGGACGCGGCGCTGACCCTGGTCGGCGCCGGCCTGGCCGAGGAGTTCATCCCGGAGACGGACGAGCGCCCGGTTGGCCGGCCCGCCAAGTGGTACCGGTTCCGCGCCGACTATGGCTATGTCGTCGGCGTCGACCTGGCGGTCCACGAAGTCAACGTGCTGGT
Source organism: Kitasatospora sp. NPDC057015 (assembly GCF_042673745.1). Lineage (NCBI taxonomy): Bacteria > Bacillati > Actinomycetota > Actinomycetes > Kitasatosporales > Streptomycetaceae > Kitasatospora > Kitasatospora sp. NPDC057015. The sequence continues at coordinate 28,576 of NZ_JBHUSG010000027.1, read as the reverse complement.
CGCGAACCTGGCCGGCACCGAGCGGTCCCGGCACACCTGCCCGCTCGACCCGACCGCGCCCGCCGACAAGCGGTTGCTGGCGGCGCAGGAGGCGGTCGAGGCCGCGATCCGCAGCGTCGGGATCGACACGGCAGAGGTGCTGGCCGTCGGCGTGGCCGCCACAGGCATCGTCGGCCGTGACGGGCGTGTGGCCCGAAGTGCAAGACTGCCCCAGACGCAGGGATACAACCTCGCCCAGGGGTTCGCCATGCTTCCGGGGGTGCCAGTGCTCGTCGGTAACGACGCCCGGCTGGCCACCCTCGCCGAACGTTGGCTGGGCACAGGCTGTGACATCGACAACTTCGTCAACATCGTCGCCGGCCGCCACATCACCGCCGGCGTCGTCCTGGGTGGCCAGGTGCTGCAGGGCGTCCACGGCGCCGCTGGTGAGATCGGCGTGCTCGCCGAATCACGCTGGCAGGCCGCCCTCCAGGCCATGGCTGACTGGCCGGACGACCGCGAGAGTACCGTCCGTGCGGCCGCGGCCGGCGACGCCGCTGCCCGGGCCCGGATCGAGGAGCTCGCCGAACACCTGGCCACCGGCATCGCCGCCATCGTGCTCACCGTCGACCCCGAGTGCGTCATCCTCTCCGGCGGCCTCAGCCGAGCCGGAGACACCCTCCTCGACCCGCTCCAGAACCACCTCGACAGGAAGACCCTCTTCCCGATCCCCATCCGGTTGTCCGCCCTCAACCACAACGCGGTCGCCCTCGGCGCCGTCCGACTCGCCCTCGACCATGTCGAGCAGGACCTCTTCGACACCGACTCCGCCCGCCTCGCTGCGGCGCTTGCCACCTGACCCGAGCATCGTCACGTGCTCTCCTGGGGTCTGTACAGGTCGGTAGCTCCGTCCCGTATCGGTGGTAGCGAAGTGTGAACGCCGTCGCCGGCATGGCATGGTTGATGTCAACGGGCTTTTGGGCATGGTGCTTTCGGGACTGTCGGACTTCGTCGTGGAGGGCGTGACGGGCGAGGGCATCCGGGTGTCCCGCGCGGATCCGGGAGGATCCGGGAGGATCCGGGAGGATCCGGGAGGATCCGGGAGGATCCGGGAGGATCCGGGAGGATCCGATGCCGTGCCGGCGTGTGAGCAGGCGACGGGGCGGGTGCACGGCTTCCATGGGTGGGCCGTTGCGGACGTTCCGGTGGACCGAGGCAGGTCTTGGTGCGGGTGCGACGCTTGGTCCACCCGGTGTTCGGCTGTCCGCGGCAGACGTTCCGCGAGCAGGTTCCCGGCGTCGTGGAGCGCCATCAGCGGCGCACCAACCATCAGGACGAGCAACTCAGCTTCGTGGTTTAGGAGTTACCGGGCCGGGCGGGGTCCCGTCCCTCCCGTGTGCTGGCTTGCGCGATCTCCCTCTCGACCGCTCGGCTCCTGCTCATGCGTAGAGCGGTGCCGCCGGCGCGCGTGCTCGGCATCGACGACTTCGCCCTCAAGCTCCCGAGCCGCTACGCGACCGTGATCATCGACGCCGAGAGTGATCGGCCGGATGTTCGCCGACATCACCGCCGGTGGGGTCCGCAAGTCGCTGGCGAACCAGGCGATGGCCGTGTGGGTGCGCGAGGGCGATCGTTGGCTGCTGCTGGGCTACCAGCCCACCGTCCTGCCGGAGGCGGTCCGATGAACGCGTTCACCTACGACGCCCTGCCCGGACGTGTCGTGTTCGGCTCCGGCGCCGCGAGTACGCAACTGCTGGCCGAGGTCGACGCGTTCGGTGCGCGGCGGATCCTGCTGATCGCGGGGTCCTCGGAGGCCGATCTGGCCCGCGAGCTGTGCGCCCCGTTCGCCGACCGGATCGCGGCGGAGTTCACCGACGTCCGCCCGCACGTGCCGGTCGAGGTCGCCGCGCGTGCTCCCGCGGACCGTCGCCTACGACCCGGACCTGACCCTCACGCTGCCGCCCGAGCTGTCGGTGGCCAGCGGACTCAACGCGATGGCCCACTGAGTCGAGGCCTTCTGGGCGCCGCGCCGCAACCCGGTCTACAGTCGCCTGCGACAGCCTACCGGCGCGCAGGGCGAGATTTCGGACGGCCGCGTCCTCGACGAGTCGTTCGAGGTCCTCGGGGGCGGCCAGCGTGGACGGTTCCGGGTTCGGTTCGTCGTCGATCAAGTAGCTGGCGCGCACGCCGAGGGCCTTCGCGAGCGCCTTGAGGGGTGACGCCGTCGGGTTGTCCTTTGCGCCACTGGGGAGCTCTTGGATGAGGTTGGCGGCTCAACCCGACGCAGGGTCGCCCGAATCGGCCCGCATGAGGGTTCTGTCGGCCACCTCTTGGTTCGTCAGCGCCGTAGAGTGGGATTGATCCATGCCTCATGATTGCAGCCAGGTGCACAGCGTCACCACTGCCTAGGGAACATGGCCACTGGCTGTACAGACGCCGCGTGCGCGCCGATTGGCATGCACGGTGGTACTCGCCCGGGTTCCGGGCAGCCGACGTGAGCGTACGCTCTCCCACACGTGTGTGCTGCCCGGAACCGGGTGGTGCGGTGTCAGTGCTTGCGCTGCGTGCGGCGCCTGCGCAGGAGGAACACGGCGCTGCCGCCGGCGGCGATGAGAGCGGCGCCGATGACGCCGGCCCTGGTGCTGCCGCCTCCGGTGGAGGCGAGCGATCCGCCATCGGTTGTCGTGGAGGACGGAGTGTTGCCGGGTGTCGCGGTGGAGCCGATGGCGGCGTTGCCGGCCGGCTGTTCGGGGGAGGGCGAGGCCGGCTGTGTAGCGGTGTGGGACGGCTGCGCCTGGGCGCTCCCCGCGACGACGGGGGTCGGGTCCGGGGTGGTGGGCTTGGTTGAGGTGTTGGAATTGGAAGGTGCCGGTGTGGTGGGGGTTCCGGGTTGGGTGATCCAGCCGCGGGTGATGTGGGCGCCGCCGCCGACCGCGGTGGCGTGGTAATTGGCCTGGCCGATGCAGCCGCTGTATTCGTGGCTGATCGTGGAGCTGCCGGTCAGGCCGCCTGAGTCGGTGGAGGTGGGGGCGCCGAAGAGCACGTCGGTGCTTGGCAGTTCAGCGCAGGTTGGCGAACCTTCGTAGTACTCGACGAACCCGGCCTGTCCGCTTTGGAGGTTTCCACTGCCGGCCGGGAGGGTCCAACTGCCGATGTGGTTGGCCGTACCGGTGACGGTGTCGGTCGCGGTTCCGGTCCAGGTGTCGGTACCGGTCTTGGCGACGGTTACGTTGTAGGTGTGGCCGTAGACGGTGTCGAACTCGGCGCCACAGCTCACGCCGGCGCCGCCGTCGGCTCCGTTGTGGCAGTTGGGGTCGGTGCTCGTGGAACCGCCGGTGAAGGTGGAGAACACAGCGCGCAGTCTCTGGTGCCCGTTGAGATCGGCCCGTGGCTGTAGGCCGGTGTAGCCGAAGGCGTGAGCGAAGTCGTACTGCTGCGCAAAGTAGGTGCCGTTGGCTCGAAGGGTGGCCGGGTTGACCGTCATGGGGAAGGTGATGTTCGTCAGTCCTGCGGCCGGGGTCTTGGGGATCGACCAACCGATCGCTACGTTCCCGCCGGCGGAACCGGCTGCCGACGCGGACGTCGCCGTGGCGAAGGGCACCACTCCCACGATCAAGGACAGCAGACCTACTCCCGACAGGCTCGCGGCTGCCGTGCACCTGCCTGTGAGTATCGACATATTGTGTTCCATTTCTCGGACGATTAGTCCCCCGCTTTAGCCACAGAGGTAGTCCACCGCTGAATCGTTAGATGGTGTTCCACGCCGAATGGGCGTTGGGTTCGCCGCTGTGTACGTTGGCGCGCTTCAGATCGCGCCGCACTTCCATCGACGCGGCGGGCCGTGCCAATGGAACAATTGTCATCCCTATGGCAGCGCTCCTGTCGTAGCCTTTGTTCATTCCCATAGGCGTAGCGTGGGACTACGCACTGGCAATCGGGCTTGTGGTCGATTCGGAATGCCGTCGGTCTCACCGACGCCCAGGTGTTCGAGGCAGCGATGGAACCCGTCGGACCGTCGACCCGGCACCGCTGGTGTGCCTTGCCGACCGGAGCAGTGAGCCGGTGCTCAAGGGTCTTCGGCGATGGCCGGACTGTGGGACGCCAGACTTATCGGTACCCCCCTCAGGATCTGGGGGCGCTGCAAGGTACTCGTCCATGTTCATCGCCTCCGGCCTAGTCATGAGAGCGCCTTCCGCGCCGCCTCGAGTAGCTGGGCCTATTCAGCCAGATATCCTTTGTGATCGATCACCCATGCGACAGGATGTTGATACATGCTCTGAATATCTGAGTTTCGAGCATGTTTGAGCAGCTCGATGTCAGAGCATCTTGTCCGCCCTACGAGCGGTTGTCAATCGACCGCTGCCGCCGGAGCGCCGTGACCAGCCACGGCCCTACCCCTGTCGACAACCTCACCCGCCCTGGTCTTGACGCTGTCGGGGGGTCTTGGTCGCTGCGGCACCAGCTGACGGATCGCCAGAAGCACACTTCTGAGTGCTTCGCTGGTCGAGGTGGCCCTGGAAGGCGGTTGGTGGTCGTGGGTACGTAGCCTCGCCCGGGAACTACCGCTTAGGAGTTCGATGTTGACGGTGACGACGTGAGTATGCGCCTTGCCCCGTTCGCTGTAGCGGCAGCGGCCCGTGCAGTGGCCCTGGGCGAGTTGGCGGATGGTGCCGGCCACGTCGGACCGCACCGCGTCGCCCACCTACAAGACGGTCGCCGCCACCTGGGCGGCGGTCGGCGTCAGCGGCTTCACGGTCACCGGTCCTGGTAGCAGGACGACGCCGGTGAACACCGCCACCAGCCTGCAGATCCAGGCGGAGTGCGACAACGTCGGCGCCGCCCTGACCTACAGCGCGACCGGCCTGCCGACCCGACCCGTCAACCCGGCCGGCACCGACCTCACCGGGACACACACCGTCGTGACGGGCGGCAAGGCACTGGACGACCCGAACCACAGCACGGCCGCCGGCACCCAGCTCATCACCTGGACCGCCAACGGCGGAACGAACCAGAACTGGCAGTTCACCCGCCAGCCGGACGGCTCCTACCAGGTCGTCAACGGTCTGTCCGGTCTGTGCGCCGACGTCAGCGGCGGCTCCACCACCGCGGGCGCCCCCGTCGTCCAGTGGACCTGCACCGGCGGCACCAGCCAGCACTGGATCCTCACGTCCGACAACGCGCCGGTGACCCAGCAGATGAGCAACGGGTCCGCCACCCAGCAGTGGACGATCCAGTGAGCGCGGTGACCTGATCCTCTTCCCCGTGACGTGTGGGGGCCGTCCTTCCCCGGGCGGCCCCCACACGTCACCCGTCGACCGGGCCGCACCGCCGTTCGGTGCGGACGCGGGGGTGGAGGCGGAACGGACCGATAGTCCAAGAACCCGCCACAAGAAGTCCTTTGCGAGGGATGTCGGGTTACACGACCATCAAGTGAACCGCCCATCCCCGACGCGCACTGGCCCGGTCGGTCAAAAACCCACTGACCGCCGCCTCTGCGCCGAGGTTCTTGAGCTCGTTCGGCTCTGAGCCCACCAAGGCTCCAGGTCGTCGGACCACTGCGTTACCCGAGTCGGTGGCCGAACGTCACCCTCCGGTGTTCCTCCCGGCCGGTGCAGCGGATTTCCGCACGGCTGAACCGTTACCGGCCGACCACGTCGGGAACGGTGAGGGAGCCGATCCCACTCCTGTGCGGTGCGTGCTTCGCATGGTGACGGCCTCCGGGTGCGGGCCTGCGCACATCGGGCGGCATCGTAGGCGCACCACAGCACCGCCGCTCGGACATGAGCGTGTGGCGGTATGCGACGGGTCGGCACCGCGGCAACTTCGCGCACCGGCCCGGACGGCTCCGGCCGGACCTGCGCGCGTGCCGCGGCGTCAGGAGTTGGGTCCTGGGGCGTTCCAGGACGAGCCTGCGGCGGGCCGTGCGGACTCCATACGGCCAGATGTCCTGGCAGGCCCATGGCGGCGTCGCCGGGGTACGGCGCATGCGGAGGGAAACGGCGCGTGTTGAAAGCCAGGACCTCGGTCGGACGCGACAACAACGGCATGTCCTCATGCCAGGACAGAGGAGGAACAAGTGACGAGAACGAGAATCGGATGGCGTCGATCAAGGCGCTGGTACGTCGCGGGGCTAGCGTCCCTCGCAGTGGGGACGCTCATCCTCGGGGAAGTCGGAGGGTCGGCGTCGGCGGCCGGTTCCGCCGGCGGAAACGTGTTGGAATCCTGGTCCATTTCGAACGTCCCTGCGTCCGGACTGACGAACATCACCTTCCCCATGACGGTGAAGACCGCCACACTGCGCCAGGCCGGCACGTACTTCGCTCAGCAGTTCAGCTTCACCAATTCCTCGTCCGGCGCCTACGCCGGCCTGCAGCCGAGGGCCGACCTCAACGGGCACCAGAGGCTGCACGCCGCCTTCTCCAGCTTCATCGCCAACACCACGTCCACGGATTCCAACTGCAGCAACGGTGCTGACGGCGGGGCCGGGGTGAGCTGTGCGTCCGACTTCGACGGCGTCTACGGTCACGAGTACGCCATCAAGGTCGCCCTCACCGGCACCGACGCGTGGACCGGTACCGCGACCGACACGGTGACCGGTGTGGCGAACCACATCGGTACCTTCAAGCTGCCCTCCGGAAGCGGAAACCTGAACGGCAGTCACGGCGGCTTTGTCGAGTACTACCGCGGATCGCCCAGCTGCGACCAGCTGCCGAAGATCGACGTGGTCTTCGGCGCCCCGACCACGACCGACGCCGGTACCCACGCCGGTACCGCCAAGGCCAACTACGAGTACAACGACTGCATCGGCACGGCCGACTACACGGCGATCACCGAGGGCAACGGCACACACATCACACGCGGCTGGATCACCAACGGGCCGGACCGGATCGCCCAGTCGTCGATGTCCGTGAAGTCCGTGGACAGTGCGGAGACGGCGGCGGAGACCGCCCCCGGCACCAACGTCCTGGACGGGAAGGCGGCTACCGCGTGGGTGACGAAGTGGTCGGGCACCGCTGCGCCGATGCCCCACGAGATCCAGCTCGACCTCGGCAAGAACTACTCCGTCACCGACCTGTACTACCTGCCCCGATCCGGCACTGCCAACGGCCGGATCAAGGACTACAAGGTGTACACCTCCACGGACGGCACCACCTGGGGCACTGCGGTGGCAACCGGTGCCTTCCCCAACAGCGCCACCGAACAGGACGTTCGCTTCAGCGCCGTCACCGCCCGCTACGTCCGTCTGGTCGCCACCAGTGAGGTCAACGGCAATCCCTGGACCGCCATCGCCGAACTGAACATCGCGGGGACGTAACAGGAACCTGCAGACGCCTGGAACCGGTCCGGTTCTGGCTTGGTGTCGGCCGGGTCGACCGCGCATGTCGTGGTGCCCGTTCGAAGGCGAGGACCTCCAGTGAGGCGAACCCGTGTGGGGATTCCATGCCGGAGGTCTTCGCGTCGCACCGTGAAGAGCCTCGTTCGGTTGTCGTCTGGTCCACGGCCACGAGATCGCCCCGGCCCGGCTGCGGGACGATGGTAGGCAACCGCGATTGCTTCAGCGAGTTCCCGGTGAGCAGCCGCGCTGCGGTGAGGGAAGTTCCAGGACTCCGCAGCCCGCCGTCCTGAAGCGCTGGGAAACGGCTCGGGCCTGGTCGTCGTGGAGGGAGAAGACGAAGAGCCCGGGACCCAGCACGACGTCGACGCTGCCGTGAGCCGCCTGGTCCAGGAGGTACCCGACCGGGCGGCAGCAGGCCGGCTTCGCCCATGCCGTGTGCCTGGCCACCCACTGGTCCGGCCGGGCGTGGTGGCCTCGGTGGACCATGTCGCCGTCACCCGCACCATGGCGGGAGTCCACGAGGTCGAGATCACTGTCGGTGCCGGAAGCCAGCTGGGAATCTTCAGCAATTGCTGAGACCGCATCGGATGGGTGATCGCGGTAGCCGGGACCCCTTCGGCCGCGTCAGCCCGAGCCGACGCGGCCGGGGCGGCGATCAGGATCCGCACCGGTCGTTAGCGCGGGTTTTCAGCGGACCCGTCCTTTCGCGGGTTCATCCCAGGGCGCCGGCAGTGGGGCTGTGAGGTACATCTGGCGCCTGTCCCTGCGGAGTTCGATCCGCCCCGTACTCAGTGTCCGACCATGAGCTGCTCCGGCTGCCTCGACGTATGTCGCGCGCAAGACGCGGCCGAAGTCGGCCCGCCGCCTGCGCGACGAGGAGATGATTCCGCTGCTCACAGCGGCCTGGGAGGACTCCGGCCGGACCTACGGTGCCTGCCGCATCATCTGCTCCGGCCACGCGGTCGCGCGATGCACGGTTGAGCGGCTAATGCGCGAGCTCAGATTGGGGGCGTCATCCGCGGCCGCCGCACCACGACCCAGGAGCCGGCCGCCCCGCGCCCGCCGGCCCCGGTCAATCGGGGGCCGACTGAATCCGCAGGTCCCGGCGCCGGTGGAATCGAGAGAAATTCCCGCGAGCGGGGGCCGACCGGTGGTGAGCCACTTGTCCGGCCGGGCGCAGGCGCTGGCGGGGCAGCGGTGCTGAGGTGCTCTCTGCGGTGGGTCTGGGCCGAGCGCTTGCGGGCGGTCCGTCCGTACTGCCCGCGCCCGGTAGCCGGGCGTTGCCCTGATCAGACCTGGATGACCTCGATGCCCTGGCTGGTGAACTGTTGGATCACGTCGGGGTCGGCGTCCTTGTCGGTCACCAGCACGGATCCGCTGTTCATCTGGCAGACCTGGGCGAAGGCCCGTCGTCCGAGCTTGCTGGAGTCCGCGACGATGACGATTCGTTCGGCACGCTCGGCGATGGCGCGATTGACGCTCGCCTCGCCCTCGTCGTGGGTGGCGGCGCCGAAGTGCGCGTCCACGGCGTTGACGCCGAGGATCGCCAGGTCCAGGGCGAGGGACTGAAGGACATAGGTCGCCAACGGGCCGGTGAGCTCATAGGAGTTGGGGCGCGCGACACCGCCGGTGACGACCACCTTGATCTGCGGGCGTACGGCGAGTTCGTTGGCGATGTTGATGGCGTTGGTGACGACGGTGAGCGACTTACCGGGGCCGGTGTCGGTGAGGTCGGCCCGGGTCGCCAGTACGCGGGCGACTTCGGAGGTGGTGGTGCCACCGTTGAGGCCGACGATCCCTCCCACGGGTACCAGGGCGGCGGCCGCCTCGGCGATGCGGTGCTTTTCGCTGGCCCGGCGCGCGGTCTTGTAGCGCAGGGGGAGGTCGTAGGAGACCGAGCTCAGGACGGCCCCACCGCGAGTCCGGGTCAGCATCTGCTGGCGCGCCAGTTCGTCCATGTCACGCCGGACCGTCGCCGTGGAGACGCCCAGTCTCTCGGACGCCTCCGCCACGGAGAGGTGGCCGTCTTCGCCGAGTACCTCCAGCAGCTGAGTCCACCGCTCGTGCGCGCCCATGATCCCTCCATCCTGTATGCGAACCGGGTGCGGACCTCGGATCCGCCGCCCGGCGTGGTGCTTGATCCTGCCCGCTTCCTACCCTATTGGTTTGGGAAGATCTGGCCTAGACCAGGGCCCTGTGTCATCCAGGAACCGTCCGTGCGTGCCCGGTGGACCCGATGCCGGACTGCGCGCTTCTGGCCACGAGTGCGGCGCCCAGGCAGGCGGCGCGTGAGCGAAGTGGGGCGGCAATCACGGCGACGGGTGCTACGCCTCCGATGAGCGTGCGCGATTCGCGCACGGACGCGGCTATTTGGCGGACGTATTCCTCGTCGCCATCGACCACGATCCGCCCTGGCCGCTGGCGTGTGATCGCCGCGTGCGGGACCACGGTCGGGTCACTCTCGCTGGCCGGCCGGCCGGGCGGGTGGCAGTCGGTAGGTAAGCTGGCACGCGTAGCGGGGCCTCCTCGTGGTGCGGGAGTCGATCAGGGTCGTGACCGCGGATGTGTGGTCAGCAGCCGCGCGGGGAGGGGCCGCGCGCTCGTCACGAGCAGAGCGTCTCCACCAGCGCCGAGGTATGCGAAGCGCTCGCAGCCGCGTTGAGACCGGAAGGCGCACCATCACCGACACCGACGTCCTGCGCCTGCTCGCCCGAGCCCGCGTTGGCCTCGGCCACATCCTCCCCGAGGAACGCCTCGCCACCGCCGCACGCTGGACCGGCAAGGGCGTCGCCGTCGCCCGCCGCCTCGACGACCAAACCCTGCACGCCCATGCCCTCCGCCACCACGGCGACGAACTGCGCAAGGCCGGCCTGCACCACGCCGCCTTGGAACGCCTCGCTCGCGCCCGCGACCTCTCCCGCACCCCGGATGACCGCGCGGCGGCCGTGATCGTGCTCGCCCGCGCCGCCGGAACAGCCAGCGCCACAACGGTATTCGACGACGCCGTCGAGGAGAGCTGACGCCTGCTGGAGACCGCCCAAACTGCGGCGCTCTTCTCCGAGTTCACCCTCCACGAAGTACGGCTGCGCGGCCTCGCCGCCACCGGCCGCGTCCCGGCTGCCGTCGAACTCCTCGAACGCGCCCCACACAGCGGACCTGCGGACCAGCCCCCAGTGGCGCATCATCTCCGCGATCACCGCGAGCCAGATCCTGCTCCGCCGAGGCGACCGGGACGCGGCCGGCAGATGCGCGTGGCCCTGCAGGGCGCCGAACTGCATCGCCTGCCGCACCAGGTCCAGCGGGTGATGCGCGCCAGCGACAGGCTGCCGGATGTCCGCGAGCAGGCCCAGAGCACCCTCGCCCGGCTCCGGGCGGACATAGCGGCCTGACCGGCAACCACCCGTCGCCGGGGTGTCTTCCCAGCGCGGCGCTGGGTGCACCGCCAGGCTGGAACGCAAGTCGGCCATCTGACCTGAGCGCGGCAGCGCGCGCCGCCGCGGGGCTTCACCGGGGTCTCGAGGCACAGTGCTCGGGATCGGTCTCTGCGGGGCATTCGGCCGGTGCTCAACGACTGAGCCTGTTCTGCCTGTTGTCGCGAGCGAGCGGCTCGGTGGCCCAGGCGGGGTCGATGGTGCTCAGGAGAGTGAGGCCGCAGAGGACCCGGACGACGGCGGCCTGGGGCTGGCTGTCGACACCCAGTTGGGTGAGCAGCGTCTTGGTGTAGGTGCGCATCGTGCCTGGGGCGATGCCCCATTCGGCGGTCAGCTCTGATGTGCTGCGGCCGGCGGACCAGCCGCGCAGAGTCTGGGACAGACGAGGCATGAGTTGGGGCTTGACGGTGAGAGCCCCGGTCGAGTGGACAGGGGCGGTGACGATCCGCTGGGCGGTGGCCCAGGCGGTGAGGTGCAGCACGGTGCTGGTGCGGGTCTTGGCGAGGAGCGTCTCGATGGCGGCGCGGACATCGTCCGCCGCCATAGCGGTGCTGGGGTCGGCGGCGATCTGGGGGTGGCGGGCGCCGGAGGCGACGAGGACGATCAGCCGGCGGTCCTGGTCGCTGAGGTAGGGCAGGGGCCTGGTGGTGGTCATCGTTCGTTCTTTCGTGGACGCGGGCGGGCGGGTCACTGCTGGCGGGGGATCGGGGAGTGGGCGGCGCCGAGATGGAACAGTAGCCGGGGCCCGAGGCGGGTGGCCGCCTGGCCGGTGCCGATGAGAAGGACGAGGTCGCCGGGGGCGGTGAGGGCGGCGATCTGCTGCTCGACGCCGGGCTCGCACGGGCCGGAACGCACCCGGTGGACTGCATCGGCTCCGAGGGCCACTCCTGCGTGGTGCTCGACGGTGTCGAGGGGGTCGGCGGCGCGCACGGAGGTCAGCGGCGTGCTGACAGGGAGCAGGACCGCGTGGTCGGCGCCCCGGAGGGCGGCTCCCAGCTCGGCGGCGTGTGCGCTGGTGCGGGCGAAGCCGTCCGGCTCCAGGGCGGCGATCACCGAGCCTTCGGTGAGCAGGCGCGCGGCGGCGACGTCCTCGGTGACCTCGTGGGGGTGCCGGGCCCGCGAGGTCACCACGGTGATCCCTTTCTGGGCGCCGACGGTGGTGAGCGAGCGCTCGACGCCGCGGAAGACGGCCAGGCGCTCGGCGACGATCTGCGGGTCCTCGCCCAGGACGAGCGCGGTGGCGATGGCGGCGCAGGCGGCCAGGGCATGGTGGCGGCCGGTGATCGGCAGGACGAACGCCTGCTGCTCGCCGCGGTATCGGAGGGTGAGGTGGTAGGCGTCGCCTGTCCAGCGGGGGACGAGGATCCGCACGTCGGCGCTCTGGTCGAGGCCGACGGTGACCAGGGCGGGGCCGCGTCGGTCGGTCAGGCGCTCGCGCAGGACTGGCACGCCTTTGTCCCAGGTCGGCAGGACGACGGTGTCTGCGGTGCGGGCGAGGCGCTCGGCGGCGTTGAGGCTCTCGACGTTGTCCAGGTGGTGGGGGGCGTTCGCGCCGGTGCTGGTGATCAGTACGACGGCGGGGCTGATCCGGTTGTCCAGGTGCGGGGCAGGGTGGCGTTGCCAGGCGCTGGGTGGCTGGGCCTCGTGGGTGGTGGTGTCGGGACAGAAGTCCACGACGAGCCGGGCCTTCCGGCCGTGTCCCGCGGAGCCTCCGTGCGCGGGGGTAATGAGGATCCAGCCCGTTGTGCCGTCATTCAGCGCCGCAGCCAGAGCGGCTGCGGCCGTCGCGGTGCTGTGGCTGCCACCGACCGTGACCACCTGCTGCCCGGGGTGCGCGGTCACGGCCGCGAGCGCGGGTGCGCGTCCGAGCATCGGCAGCCGCAGTACCCGGGCGCGGTCGAGTTCGGGGTGGGCACCGACGACTGCGCCTGACCACACCACTACCGTCCGGTCGGCGTGCACGTGTTCGGCCGCGAAGCCGACCTCGACTCTCACCCCGGCGGCCCGCAGGCCGGCCACCACCGGGCTGTCGTGCTCGGCGGGCGGCACGCTGCCGGTGACGTCGGCGCCGCGTCCGGCAAGCCACAGGGCCAGGCCCTCCATGCCGGGCACGGCGACGTCGACCAGGTGCGGGGCGGCCAGCAGCTCGGGCACGGCCGGGGCCGCCGCGGTCGCGGGAAGGGTAGTGGTGTCCATGAAGGTCTCCAACGGGGAAGCGGGACGTGAGGGGTTGGTCCGGGCCGGCAGCGTGGAGAGGGACCACCCGCTGCCGGCCCGGGGTTCATGCCTGGGCGAAACCGCGCTTCAACTCGGCGTCGGTGACGCGGGCGGCGTGGTGGTCCAGGTCCAGGCGGGCGACGGCGGCCAGGTGCGCGACGACCCGCGCGCCCAGCAGCTCGGCTGCCAGCGCGCTGGTCTCGAACGCGGTGAGGGCCTCGGCGAGCGAGCGCGGCACGGGGGCGGCAGTGGTGTCCTGGTAGGTGTCGCCGGCGCTCGCAGGGCGGGGTTTGAGACCGGCGGTGATGCCGTGCCGGATGCCGGCGAGGACGGCCGCCACGGCGAGCATTGGGTTGGCATCCGCGCCGGGCAGGCGCACCTCCAGCCGCAGGCTCCGGTCGTGGCCCACCACCCGCACCGCGCAGGACCGGTTGTCCCGGCCCCAGGTGAAGCGGGTCGGCGCGAACGAGTGCTCCACGAACCGGTGATAGCTGTTCACGTACGGCGCCCACAGCGGCGCCGTCACCGGCAGCACTTCCAGCAGGCCGGCCACCACCTGCTCGCCCACCTCCGACAGGACCGTTCCGCCGCCCTGGGCGGAGGCCAGCACCGGCCCCTCATCGGAGTGCAGCGAGACGTGCAGGTGCATGCCGCTGCCCACCCCGGTGGCAGGGGCCGCCATGAACGACGCCGCCATCCCCAGTTCGTCCGCCACCACCCTGGTCGCGTGCTTGAACAACACGTGCTGCAGACAGGCTTCCGAGGCGTCCCCGTAGGGGAAGGTGACCTCGACCTGACCCGGGGCACCTTCCAGCTTCACTGCCTCGACCGGCAGCCCGGCTCCGGCGAGTACCTGCCGCAGACGTGTGCCGAACTCGGCGACCGGCCCCGGCTGGTCGAGGGCGTAGTCGCGGTTGTCCCACGTCGCCGGCCGCAGCCTTCGCCAGCCTGCCGCCGCCGCGTCCCGGGCGGTGCCCTCGTAGAGCACGAACTCCGTCTCGACGCCGAGGGCGGCGGACAGGCCGTGGCCGGCCAGCAGGGTGAGCTGCTCGTTCAGCACCGTCACCGGCGCCAGAGGGTGCGGCCACCCGCCGAGAATCGGATCCGCCAGCACCAGCGTCGTGCCTGGCAGCCACGGCAGCACCCGGGCCCGCTGCGTGTCGGGCAGCAGCGCAATGTCACCGAAGCTGCTCTCCCACGAGAACGACCCGGTCTGCGGGGCGGCCATGCCCAGATCGGTCCCGATCACGTACCCGCACATCTCTGGGCTGATCCGGCCCGACCGGAGCCGCTTGATCAGTACTTCGGCGTCGTACGCCTTGCCCTTGAGTCTTCCCTGCACGTCGACGGCCGCGAGCAGGACGGCGTTGACGCGGTGGGCGTACACCAATTGGTCCAGCGGGCCGACGGGCTCCGCGGCCCCTGCCGTCGTCCGGCCCACGCGGGTACGGGCGGCGCGCACGGTTGCCCTCATACGATCAGCTCCTCGATCCGGGCCAGGTGCGCGTCCTGGACGATCGGGACGCTGAAGCGCGATCCGGCCATCCGCCACCACAGAGCCGATAGGGCCAGGATGACGATCAGGGTGACGGGCGCGTAGTTGAACGTCTGGGCGGTCACCGGGTAGCGCTGCGGCAGGCACACCAGCACCGTCACCACGACCACCCACACCACGGCGGCGGTCCCGACCGGGCGGCTCCACCGGCCCAGGGTCCACGGGCCGGGGACGAAGCGGTCGCCCTGCCGCAGCCGCAGGAACACCGGGACGATGTAGGACGGGGTCATACCGATCACGTTCACCGCCGTCACAGCCCCGTACGCGACTGGCGACCACAGGGAGGGCACCGCCAGGAGGAACGCCATCGACACGGCCAGCCACACCGCCGGTACCGGAACGCCGTTGGGGGAGACCCGTCGCCACGTCGTGGAGCCGGGCAGTGCGTTGTCCCGCGAGAAGGCGTAGATCATGCGGGAGGCCGCAGTGGTCTCGGCCGAGCCGCAGAACAGCTGGGCGCCGATCACGATCAGCAGCAGCGCCTTCGCGCCGGTCGTCCCGAGCGCGTCGAGGAAGATCTGCGCCGGTGGCACCGCCGCTCCGGCGGTTCCGGCGTAGTCCTGCACCGCGAACAACAGGCCGGCCAGTAGTACGAACCCTGCCAGCAGCGAGACCCAGATCGACCGGACGATGCCGCGCGGCGCAGCCATCCGCGCGTCCGTCGTCTCCTCCGACAGGTGCGCGCTCGCGTCGTAGCCGCAGAAGGTGTACCCGGCCAGCAGCAGCCCGACCGCCGACACATAGACCGGGTTCGACCAGCCGGTCTCGTTCACGAAGTGCCCGAACACGAAGGACGCGTCCTGGTGGTGGGAGGGGACGACCGCGAGCACACCGACGATCACCGCGACACCCGCCAGATGCCACCACACCGAGATGCTGTTGAGCAGGCTCACCACCCGGACACCGACGACGTTCAACAGGGCGTGCAGCAGCAGGACCGCGGCGAAGATGCCCAGAACCAGGCCAGGGGTGGGCACGACCCCCCACTGAAGCGCGGCGAACGCCGCGATGAACGAGGCCGCGCCGTAGTCGATGCCGGCGATCCCGCCCAGCAGGCCCAGCAGGTTGAGCCAGCCGGTCACCCAGCCCCAGCGGGGTCCGCCGAGGCGCTGGGACATGAAGTAGAGGCCGCCGGAGGTGGGGTAGGCGCTGGTGACCTCGGCCAGGGAGAGGCCGACGAGCAGCACGGCCAGGCCGACGCCGACCCAGCCCCACATCATCACGGCCGGGCCGCCGGTCACCAGCCCGAAGCCGAACAGCGTCATGCAGCCGGACAAGACGCTGATCACCGAGAAGGAGACGGCGAAGTTACCGAATCCGCCCATCCGGCGGGTCAGTTCGGGCTCGTACCCGAGTGATCGCAGATGGTCGTCGTCCCCGTGGACCGGGGCGGAGCGGTGGGACCGAGACATGCAGGAACCTCCGTATGGAGAGACGGCGTTGGGGCGCCCGGGCCGGTGGCCGGGCGGAAGGTGGTCAGCGGGTGGCGGCGAAGGACTGGGCGAGGGCCTGGCGGATCAGATCGTCCGGCCGGTCCGACAGCCTCATCCAGGGCTGAGACGAGACGAAGGGGTCCAGCGCCGCGAACACCTCGGCGGCTTGGCGCGGCTGGCGGGTCGCCCAGAGCCCGTGGGCGAGGTGGCTCTCGTCCACCACCGGCCACCGGCCGACACCACTGTGTCTCGCCTGCCAGTGCTCGTAGGCCCGTAGCACCGTGGAGCGGACGCCTTCGTCGTTCGTCCACTGGAGCGCGGCCCGCTCCGTACGTCCGGCACGGCGGTAGCGCTCGACGTGCAGGTAGAGCGGAAGGGCATGGAGCGGAGAGCCAGTTGGGGCGGCCGGCAGGTAGGCTGCCAGGAACTCGGTTGCCGAGCCGCCCTCGCCCCGGACCAGCAGGACACGGAGCATGCGGTGGAATGCCTCACGGTTCCAGGGATCCGCCCGCCGGGCCTGGTCGAGAAGACCCCACGGACCGGGAAGGAGCATCCGGTCGGGCGCCTCCACCCGGTGCTCGGGACGCGCCTGGGCAACGTCCAATTGGGCGAGCGCGAGCAGGCCCATCCACGGAACGGGGTCGTCGGCGACCGTGGAGGCCGCCCGCCAGCACCACGCCCGGGCCGCGCCTTCGCGGGCGGACGCATCTCGTTGGCCGGCCATGAGGGCCACCTCGACCGCGGCCCGCGCCTGAAGTGTGACCAGGCCGAAGCCTTTCGGCTCCTCTGCCGCCCAGTACTGCAGGACATCTGTGCGGGCCGCGACAGCGCCGAGCGTCTGGGTGCGCGAGGTCCACAGCGACCGGTCGCCCCACGAACCCGCCAGCAGCGTGCGGGCCGCGAGCCAACGGCCGGCGCGCAACTCCTCCACGGCCCAGCGCAGCTCGCCGTCGTGGCCGGCGGGATGCTGGACGAGCTGACCGCCGGTGCTGTACGAGGTGTCCATCGCCGGTCCTTCCCAAGGAGATGTTGGTGAGGGCAGCCGTTACACAGGAGCGGCGGCCGTAGGCCACCGGGTCGATGGCTGCTCGGGGACTGTCGCGACCGTGACAAGCGAAGTGATCGCTTCGGCCACGGACAACTGCCCGCCGCAGTAAGGTGCCTGAGAGTGTTCAGTGGCGACCATTCGAGTAGTCATATTCACAGCGAAATATGTTCTCGGGGTCGCCTGCGGGGGGCCGGTCCCTCCCGCCTGCGGAGGGGGCAGGATGAGCGGGCGACGGTGCGAGCGGTGCGGCTGCACGCTCAGCCGCTACAACGACGACGGTGCCGTGTGCGGCCCGTGCGCGCGGGCGGTTGCCGAGCCGGTCTCCCGTGCAGTGCCCGCCTGGGTATGGCGCGACGCCAAAGTGCGCGAGACCCTCGCTGAGCTGGACTTCGGCAATCTGAGCAGGCGACTGCGGGAGATCGTCCCCCTGCGCCAAGACGACCTGGCTGGGATCACCGGGCTGACCCAGGGCTACCTGTCTCGAATGGAGGCCGGGCGCGTACAGCTGACCCACATCGACAGGATCGTCGAGTTCCTCAACGCGGTCGGCGCTCCCCCCGACTTGGTGAGGCTTCCGCTTCGCGCAAATACAGAATCAACTTCCCCGGAAGCAGACGGCAGTTCACTCCAGGCCCACGAGGACGTCGCTGCGCCGTGGACGGCCCGTCGTATGGTGGCGGGACTGCACGACGCGATGCGAGGGGAGCCCGCCATGCGTCCGAACCGCCGCCAAGTCCTCGTCCTCACCGGGGCCGCGCTGTCCGCGTACGTCCACCAGTGGGGCATTGCCGACGCGGAGCCCCTTGAACGTGCACTCGAAGGAGCTCGGGTGACCCCGGGCCTGGTCGGGAGCTTGCAGGGGACCATCGACAGCCTCCGCACCATGGACGCGAGTTCGGGCAGCGGACTGGTCGCCGGCCTGGCGAGGGCCCATCTCGTTCTCCTCTACGAGACACTGAAGTCGGCCAGCTACGACGAGAAGACCGGACGACGTCTGGCCGGGATCGCCGCCGACACCGCGACCCAGCTCGGATGGTTCCACTTCGACGCCGGCCGCCACGCACAGGCACAGCGTGCCCTGCTGGCGGCCCTCCGTGCCGCCCACGCCTCGGGCGACCCCCGCTACGGTGCAGGCGCTCTGTCTTACCTGGCGATCCAGAGCTACTCGGTCGGCAGCCCCCGCGATGCCGTGACCGCTATGCAGGCCGCGCGCGAGAAGACTCGCACGGTGGGCTCCCCTGTCCTGGAAGCCATGTTGCTGACCCGTCAGGCCCGCGGGCATGCCAAGCTCGGTGAGAACCAGGCATGCCTGCGCGCGCTCGGCCGAGCGGCGGACCTCGCCTCGCACGACCCGTCCGAACAGGACCCCGGCTGGCTCTACTGGATGAACCGAGGAGAGATCCTCGGCCAGACCGCGAGCTGCCACCTCGAACTCGGCGAACACCACCTCGCAGCCCAGTATTTCGAACAGGCCGCCTCCACCCTGAACCCCACTGATCTGCGGACCAGGGCCCTGTTCGCCTCCCGGGCCGCCTCCGCCCACCTGCTTGCCGGGGACCGCGACGGTGGGCTCGCCGCAGCCGACTCCGCACTCACTCTGGCAGCGAACGTCCGATCGGCCCGCCTCACCGACCACCTCGAAGATGTGGTGGCGCACGTACGGGCGATCCCGGGCCCGCGGTCGAGCGAGCTGATAGAACGATCACGACAAGTGATGGCGGCCAAGGAGCTCCGACCGTGACCAGCACCGCGCTCGTCCTGTGGGACGTCGACCGAACCCTGCTGTACGTGGGTGACACGGACCGCGCCGTCTACCGCGAGGCGTTCCGCGACGTCGTAGGCCGCGAGGCAACGAAGCTCCCCGAACGCGGAACCGGCCGCACCATGCCGCTGGCGGTCCGGGAACTGCTCACGGCCAACGACGTGGACCAGCACGACATCGAGCCGCTGGCGGAGCGGATCGTCGGGCTCCTGCCGACGCTCCTCGCTGAACGGTCCGAGCAACTGCACACCACCGGACAGCTCATGCCGGGGGCTGTGGCAGCTCTCGGAGCGGTCCACGCCCATCCGGCCCTCATCCCGACCGTGGTGACCGGCAACCTCCAGCAGAGCGCGGCCATCAAGCTCGGCGCCTTCGGCCTTGAGCGGTATGTGGATCTCAGCGTCGGAGGCTACGCCTCCGACGACCCCTATCGGCCGGCCCTGGTCGGCATCGCCCAACGCCGCGCCGCCGATCGCTACGACGCTGCCTTCGACCCCGCGAACACGGTGATCATCGGAGACTCGCTGGAGGACGTGCGAACCGGGGCCGAGGGCGGCGCCATGGTGATCGCCATCGCCTCAGGTACCACGTCCGGGCAGCAGTTGGCCGCAGCCGGCGCTGACCGGGTACTCGACGATCTGCAGGACCTCGGCGCACTCCTTGAGGCCGTCACGGAACTGACCGGCGGTGGCCGTCCCATCGACCCCAGGTTTCCTGCCTGAGCCCACCCGGCCCGGCGGCAACGCTGCTACGGTCACCGGCATGGCGCTCTCAGTAACCAGGGAACGGGATGTTGACCTTCGTGTCGAGTCGGTCGAGGGGGGGGGGGGGGGGCTCAGCCGCGTCGAGCAGGGCCTGGAGGTCGAGTTCGACAGGGCGACGGTGGTAAGGAAGCGTCGTTCGGTGGGAGCGCGAACGGACCGGGGAACCTGGGTACGCATCGAGCGTCGCCAACTGTCGAGGCTGCGGGAGCACGGATGGGACGGGACCGAGTGCGCGGAGGCTCTGACCGATATCGCCAAGCCGCAGTGGCTGAAGTCGGTGGCCTGGAAGGATCTCACCGACGGAGCGATGTGGCGGGCCGATGAGACGACCCTGCTACCGGGGCATCCGGTGGGGACCGCCGTCCTTGCCACAGGTCCGCAGCTTCCGGAGGAATGGTGGCGTGACCTGAACGCCTCGCTGGACGCCCTCGCCGGACAGCGGACGGCACGGATCGCGACACCGGACACGGAACTGATCACGCAGGCTCTCGTCAACCGTACGATCCAGGCGGCGTTCCCCGCGCGGGCCGATACGGCGATCCGGACGTGGGTGCCCGCGCACGCCGATCTGAACTGGGCGAACACCACGGGCCCCCAGTTCTGCCTGTTCGACTGGGAGGACTGGGGGAACGCGCCGCAGGGCTTGGACTCCGCCTCCCTGCTGGGCGCTTCCCTTGCCGTCCCGGCGCTCGCCGACCGAGTGCGGCGGGAGCGGCACCGGGATCTGGAGAGCCGGGACGGCAAGGTGATGACGCTGTTCGTCTTCGCGAAGTTTGCCGGGCCCAACGCCCACCCGGGCGATCCCCGGGTCAGCGTCGCACGGCAGGAAGCCGCACAGCTCATCCAGGAACTTCAGGCCGCGTGACGCCTGCTGCGCGACCGTAGGAGCTGCCGGTACTGCACCAGCTTCTCTTCGTCGACCTCGTGCCCCAGGCAGTCGGCCAGTTGGCTCTGGTGCTCGGGATCGTCTGCTCCCACCGCCACTGCGGAGACCCCTGGCAGCAGGTAGGACACCCGGAACGCCGCCTGGGCCCGGGACAGGCCGCTGCCGGCATCGCGGAGGAAGAGGCGCGGGTCGAATGCCGACCAGATCCGGTCGGTGGCGCTGCCGCCGAAGGGGCTCATTCCCCACAGGGCTGGCGGCAGCAGACCCCACTGGGAGGCGACCGCCTCCGCTGCGTCCAGGGCGCGTGGGTGGACGAGAAGCCCGGCGCGCAGCATCAGCACGTCCGGGGTCGGCGCCGCGCGGTCGATGAGGCCCACCAAAGGCTGCGGGTTCCAGGACGAGACGCCCCAGGCTCCGCAGAGGCCGGAAGCCGCGGCTTCAGCGAGGGCCGTGCAGGCAGCAGCGAGTCGTTTCTCCGGGCGACCGGGCCCCTCCGCCTGAGCGGAGGCTTCCGGATTGTGTAGAAAGGCGAAATCGGGAGGCCGGCCGAGATCCCGGTTGGTCTGCTCCAAGGCCGCCCGGAGACGGTCAGGGTCAAGGGAGTGTTCGGCCCCTCCGGGCACGGGGAAGTACCCGACCTTGGTGGACACCGCGAAGCGCGGCAGCAGGTCGCCGCCCACGGTGGTCAGCGTGGTGTGGGAGGTGAAGCCCCGGTAGTTGAAGCTGGTGTCCAGGGATGTGATCCCCAGGTCCAGGGCCGAAGTCAGGGTGCGGCGCTGGTGACGAGACCGGTGTAGCCCGAGGACAATTCGGCGGTCAGCGGGGCGCACAGGCCCTCCTTCACGAGGATCTCGGCGAGTTCGGACACCTCGGCGCCCACCACGGCCGCAGCAGAGGACAGTACGACCGGCCGGCCGCTCAGCAGCAGAGTGAGGGAGGGCAGCGCCTTCCCCGCGAAGGTGAGTCTCCTGCCCGACGCGAGCACCTCGACCGTCGCGCCGATCTGCCGGACCCTGGGCCGGAAGTGGGTTGTGCACACGACGGCGTCGAGCGGCCCGAAGATCTCCAGGAACGGAACCTGCCGCGCGGGGGCGACCGCCTGTTCATAGGAGGCCAGGAAGTCGGCCGGAGACTGTTCCTCGACCAGTCGCCGGGCCGCCGCTACGAGCTGCTCGGTGCCGGGTCCGCCCGCACGGTCCAGGTCGAGGCGGAAGACCTCCTCGGTGCGGCACCAGTCGCCCAGCCAGGCGAGCCAACTGGCCCCGGTACGTTTGGTGATGCCGAACGTCACGTGCAGGCTGCTGCCGGAGCCGCTGCCGTTGCGAGTCGCCTGGTGCCAGTGGCCGCGTGGTATGTGCATCACGTCGCCGGGCCGCATCACACCCGACCAGAGCACGTCGTCGCTGGGCGTGGCATTGGGGTCTGCATCGCGGTACATCGGCGCGGTCCGGGACGTGCCGCGTACCTCCCACTCCTTCTCACCCGCCAGCTGAAGGATCACAACCTCGTGATCGTCCCAGTGAAGAGGAAACCCTGATGCCTCGTTCGTCGTGAGGTAGACGTTGACCTGGACCCGCTCCCGGGCCCACCACTGCAGCGCTCGGCAGGCTACCTCCATCGTCGGGTCGAAGGCGTTCGCCTGATCGAGGATGACGGTGGCGCCATCAGCGAGCAGCGCCCCGAGACTGTCCATGTTGACCATCGAGATGCTCTGGCCCCGAGGACTGACGCTGTCCGTGAAGTAGACCGCGGGGTGCACCTCGACACCCTTCTGGAACACCCGGAACTGCGGGCGGTTCAAGCTCCTCCGCATCACGAGATCGAGCAGGCGATTGGGGGTCAGCAGACGCGAGAGAACCTCCAGGTCGGCGGTACGGCCGCGGGAGAAGGAACCGCCGAGGCGTTCCGCCCCGTTCCATCCGAGGGCCGTCTCGATGCTGCTGATCAATCGGTGTTGAAATGCATCCTCCTGAGTCAGATCGACTGGGGCGTACAGAGCGCGGCGAGGGCCCGCCCGATCTCGGCGGACCCTCGCTGAACGGGTGCTACTCCGTGTCGTGCAGGTTGCCGTCGCCTCCCGGCCATGGCGCATCACCGGAACTGCCCGCGTTGTCGGACCGAAGACTGTCATAGCGATCCTGAACAGCGGTCAGTTCCTCGACGGCGATAAACAAGCCACTGCTGGTTTCCTGTTCAGCCATTCCTGTGCTCCTCTCACTCCACGTTCCCCGCCGGGATGCCGGCGGGAAGCACTGACGGGCGGCGGGGTGTGCCGAAGCTGGTGGCGCATCTCACAACCCGCTATTGATCCAGTCATGACATTCGAATGGCGCGAGGAGGCCAGCATCACCCTGCATTGCCCGGTAACCCATCATCACCAAGGAGTTGCCGAACGTCATATTTCTCCACGAATACGGCTGCCCGCGGAGTTGTGGTCGAGGTACTGGCTTGCTGATGACCAGGAGCACAGCTGCCTTCTGCCTGCCTTCGTCGCAGCAGCCCGGACTACGATCCTCGGCGCCATGCTGTTGTCGCGATTCTGAGGAGGTTCCCGGACTGACATCGAGAGCCAACCCCGGTCTCGGTCAGGCGGACCTCGAAAGGAGGTGCCCGGCGGCCTTGCCGTTGTCGTCGCGTCGCATCGCGGTCATGTTGAGGTCGGCAAGCCGGGGATGGGGTGTGACGTCGAGCTCTTCGACGGGGTGGAGGAGACCGCGCTCGCAGCGTTCGGCGACCCAGACGGAGACACCAGCCCGCGGGTAGGCGGGGTTGATGCCGATCTCGCCCTTCGGGATCGTCCCGTTGAACGGGACAGCGATGCCCTGGTCGTTCCAGTAGGTCCAGGCTTCGAGGGCTTTCGCCTGTTCGAACGAGAGGTAGAGCTGGGGTACCGGTCGATGACCCGCAGCTCCCGGAACAGCAACTGCCCGAGCAGCCCTGGTGCGGCGGTGGCGAGTTCTTCGAAGCTCCGCTGCTGGAAGGAGAACGTGGCCGCGTCCTGGGACGGATGGAGGGCGATGCCGGCAAACAGGTGGGCGAGGCGGGCTCGGGCGTAGCGGGCCGCGCCGGGTGCAAGGGTCGGGTCTACCTGTTCGACGAGCTCAACCAGCCGGTCATGGCGGGGGTTGAAGCGGGAGAGGTCGAAGAGTCGGTCCATCCCCTCGACCGCGGAGTGGGCGAGCTGCTTGTAGAGGCGGTTGTTCAGCTCGCCGGCCTCCGCGCACCGCTTCGTCTCGGTGGTGGAGCTGTGGAGCATCAGGTACTCGGAGAGCACCTCGAAGTACAGGTAGCCCAGGAACGGGAACTGCGGCACGGCGGCCGAGAGCCGGTCCACAAACTCGGCCTCCGGGGTGCGCAGGCCGCAGGCGTTGGCGAGCAGCAGGTCCAGGAACGGGCCGGTCGCCCGAATGCGGGCCAGCGCGGCGTGGCGCAGCTGTTCGTCCTCGGTGGGCGTGAGGAAGTTGCGGTGGGTGAGGTAGGTGCGCAGGTGGACGGCGCCGAGGCGGAGGTAGTCGATGCCCTTGGGTGGGACGGGGCGGTCGGGGGTGACCTCCAGGACCAGGGTGCGGGTGTGCCTCTTGGTGTCCAGGAGGTAGGTGCCGAGGTTGTGGGGGCGCAGGCCGCCGCCGGGCTCCGGGGTGAGCGGGGCGCAGTAGAGGGCGGCGACCAGGCAGCCGGAGGAGGCGAGGAGGTGTCCGCTGGTGCGGATGGCGTCCAGGGCGACGGTGGTGTGCATCAGGTGGACGGGGTGGCCGGCGGCCAGGGCCTGGACCATGGCGTTGCCGCGCAGTAGCCACCCGTTGGGGGCCCGGTCGAGGCGCTGCTGCCACGCGCTCTCGCTCTCGGCCAGCCCGGCCGGAACGGGGCGATCTTTGCTGGCCGAGTGGTCGGAGTAGTCGGTGTGGGCGTTGTCCCAGTCGGCGTGCACGGGGTGGTCTCCTTGGTCAGCCGGTGATCAGGCGTTGGCGGGCGTGGTCGAGGGCTTCGAGTTGGGTGGCACCGTCGAGGCGGGCCTGCTCGGAGTGGACGGCCAGGTCGAAGGCGAGTGGGTACAGCCAGGGCGGCACGTCGACGCGCAGCTGAGAGGCGTCGGGCCACCAGCGGGTGAGGGGGAGGCGGTAGCGGTCGAGGCAGTCCGCGGCCTTGAGCAGGTCCACCAGCGGGCGGGCGCGCTGGTAGGCGTCCGTCTGCGCGGGGGTGAACGCGCTGTGCGCGACGTCGTGCAGGGCGACGGCAGTGGCCACCGGCTCAAGTAGGTCGGTGGGCAGGTCGGACTCGAGATGTTCGGTCACGGTGGAGTGGTGGCGCGTGAGCCAGTCGGCGGCACGCTTGCCGTGGCCGTTGTCGGCCCGGTCGTTTCGGCGCTGGCAGTCGTGGACGGCCGCGCCGACGGCCAGTGCCGTGGTCCGGCGGTCGTCGAGCCGGTGTTCCCGGGCGAGCAGGTGCACCAGCAGGGAGACCCGGGCGCCGTGGCGGATGCCGTGGATCGAATCGGGTGCCTCGAGCCGGGCGAACCAGGCGGCGTCCGGTACCAGCATCGGCAGCGGGTGTGGCAGGGTAGGCGCGGCAGCCGCAGTGGGTCGGTTTCCGGCGATCCTGGCCAGTGTGTCCTGGTCCATGAACTGATGTGCCGGAAGGCGGCCTCGCGCGGCCAGCTCCCACAGTGGCGCCGAGTGCGGCCCCGGTGGTCGTCGGGTCATGGTGGGTTCCTCGGAGGGAAGAGTTCGGTGGGCGTGAAGCTGGGCGTAGCGATCCTGACGATGGGCACCAGGCCCAAGGAGCTGGCGGCACTGTTGGCCTCGGTGGACGCGCAGTCCGTCAAGGCCGTGAGGACCGTTGTGGTGGTGCAGGGCTGCGAGCCACCGCAGCTGCCGCCGTGGGTGCAGACAGTGGTGCTGGCGGAGAACCTCGGGGTAACCGGCGGGCGCAATGTCGCGCTGGAGCACCTGCGGGACGTGGACGTGGTGGTGGACCTGGACGACGACGGCCTGCTGGTCGAAACCGATGTGTTCGCCCGGCTCGCCGACCTGTTCGGGGCCGACCCGCGGCTCGGCGTCGTGGGTTTCCGGATCGCTGACGAGACCGGGGTGACCCAGCGCCGGCACGTGCCCCGGTTGCGTGCCGGTGACCCGATGCGCGGTGGCGAGGCGACCGGCTTCCTCGGCGGCGGCCACGGCCTGTCCACCCGGATGCTGGAGCAGGTCGGACCGTGGCCGGACGCCTTCTTCTTCGCGCACGAGGAGAGTGACATGACCTGGCGCGCGATCGACGCCGGCTGGCGCGTCCTGTACGCCCCGGAGCTGTTGCTCCAGCACCCGCGCACGTCCCCGACCCGGCACTCGTTCTTCTATCGGGTCAACGCCCGCAACCGTGTCTACCTGGCCCGCCGGAATCTTCCGGCGCTGCTGGTACCGCTTTACCTCGGGGTGTGGATCGCGCTCACTCTCGCCCGCACCCGCGACGTAGCGGGGCTGAAGGCGTGGTTTGCCGGGTTTGCCGAGGGCTGGCGGACGCCGTGCGGGCGGCGCAAGCCGATGCGCTGGCGCACGGTGTGGACGTTGACCCGGCTCGGCCGGCCCCCGATCATTTAGGCCGCGGCCAGCCCCTCGCGCAGCCACTGCGGGATCGCGTCCGGTGTCTTCTCCAGCCAGGCGACGTACCGGGCGACGCCCTCCTCGATGGTGATGCCCGGGCGCCAGCCGAGTACCCGCTCCATCCGCTCGACGGAGGCGTAGCCACCCTCCGGGTCGCCGGGCGGCATGGGTGAATCGACGAGCTGGGCGCCGGGGTGGTGCGCCTGCACCAGCTCGGCGATGGTTCGGATGCTGGTGGGCGATCCGGTGCCGATGTTGACCGTCTCGTTGTGCGCGCCGGGCGCGATCAGGGTGCGCAGGGTGCCAGTGGCGATGTCGTCGACGTGGACCATGTCGCGGATCTGGTGGCCCCCGCCGTTGAGATGCAGCGGCAGGCCTAGGGCGGCCCGCATCGCGAACCAGGCCACCACCCAGGAGTGCGAGTTTTCCTTGATGATCTGTGGCGCGCCGTAGACCGAGAAGTACCGCACCACGGCGTACGAGGTCCCGGCCGCGCCGAGGACGGTGGCGCTCTGGTACTCGCCCCACGCCTTGGTGTTGCCGTAGACGGAGACGGGCTGAAGCACGGCGCTCTCCGCGAACTCGGCGGGCGCCCGTTCGCGCACTGGCCGTAGCGAGGCCTTGGGGCCGTTGCCGTAGACGCTCGCGGAGGAGACGAACACCATCCGGCGTACGTCCGGCGAGGCGGCGACCGCGTCGATGACGCACTGGGTGCCGGTGATGTTGGTGTTGATCGCGTCCAGCGGTCGCCGGGTGCAGGCGGCGACATCCGCCAGCGCGGCGGCATGGATGACATAGTCGCACCCGCGGACCGCCTTCTCCATCAGGCCGGGCTCTGCGATGTCGCCGACGATGAAGTCCGGGTCGCCGGGTACGATGCCGAAGCGCCGGCGGTAGACCTCCTGCGGGTACGTGTCGAGCTTGCACACCGACACCGGCCGAGCACCGAGCAGGCGAAGCTGTGCGGTGATGCGGCTGCCGATGAGACCACCGGCACCGGTGACCAGCACCGTCCTACCGGAGAGCTGTTCAAGGGACACGGGAAACTCCTGAGCGGTGGGTGACGGCACAGCCCGCCGAGCGCGATCAGCTGCCCGGGCCCGCCGGCAGCCGTCGCTCGGACGGTGCTCTTCGAGGGGCCGTGGTGGTGACCGGATACGGGCTGTCTGGGCGCCGCTCTTGTTCCGAACGGACTGGAAACGGTCGGCGCATGTCGAGTACAGCCCAACTGCCAAGTGATCAGAAGGCTTTGTCTGTAGTCCCGGGGTGGTCCCAGCGGTCGTTCGGTAGGCTCGCGGGAACCGTCGATGATGGGATTCACCCCGTGGACGACACGATCCGGCACCCCCTTGCCTACGCCCGCGCTCTACGAGGCTGGTCCCAGAGCGACCTCGCAGCCCGACTGCACCGGGCCGCCCAAGCCCAACCTGAAAGCCTGCGCTCGGGAGCCGACAAGGCCGCCGTCAGCAAGTGGGAACGCTCGCGCAAGGAACCGAACGACGAGTCCCAGCTGCTCATTGCCGAGGCGTTCGGCGTATCGCCCGAGGACCTGGCGACGTACGACTGGCCGTACTGGCTGCCCGGGCAGGACCAACCGGTGCCGCTCGGAGCCGGTTCCACCATTCACGCCCTGCGAACCGCACAGAGAGCCGCCATGGACCCCCGACGCCGTACCTTCATGACGTTCAGTGCCCTCGCGCTGGCCGGCCTATCCGCCCAGTGGAGCGCCCTTGAACCCGGCCGCCTGGCAACCGCCCTGAACGGTAGCCCGGTTGACAACGAGTTGATCGACTGGCTACAGGACTCGAGTACCAAGCTCGCCGCCCTGCCAGCCCGGCAACGCGAGCACACTGCCAAGCTGATGGACGCCCAGCTCGGTACTGTCACAGACCTGCTGGAACACGGCTCCTACAGCGAAGCCACCGGCCGAAGGCTTCACCAGCTCGCCGCAACCCTTGCGAGCACCTGTGGCTGGCACCGCTTCGACGAGGGACACCACTACGCCGCCGGCAAGCTTTGGAACGCGGCCCTCACCAATGCCCACGCCGCCCGTGACCGCGACCTCGGCGCTGGCATCCTCTCCGACTTCGCCTACCAGTCCATCTGGCTCGCCCACCCCGACGCCGCCCTCGCGCCACTCAGCCAGGCACTCATCCACACCAGCCACCCCACCGCCCGCGCCCAGCTCCACCTGCGCCGCGCACGCGCCCACGCCGCCCTCGGCCGCGCCTCCGACTGCCACCAGGACCTGACCGCCTCTGAGGCTGCCCTGATGACCGACAGTCCCCACCCGTCACCCACCTGGGCCAAGTGGATGAGTACCGCCGACCTGGCCGTCGACTCCGGCCAGTGCCTCCTCGACCTCGGCCACACCCGTGCCGCCCTCGCCCGTATCGACGAAGGCATCACCCTCCTGCCGGCCACTCGCGACAAGACGCGCGGCATCTTCCTCACCTACGAGGCCCGCAGCCTGCTTAGACCGTGTCCTACGTGGTGGTGGTCTCGTTGTATGGGTCATGGGGAGTGCTGAGTGGGGATGGATCGTTCCTGATGGATTGTGGGAAGTGGTCG
>NZ_JBHUSG010000026.1:0-129966 GCF_042673745.1 Kitasatospora sp. NPDC057015 | reverse complement strand
TCCTTCTTCTGCGAGCAACCGGCCAGCACGGCAACCGCGACGGCGAGAGTGAGCAGCGAAGCTGCGGTCGAACGACGGGCGGACATGAAGGCTCCACGGGAAGGGCAGGCGTACGAGGGCACAGCAAGGCACGGGGACTGGACCGGCGACACCGGCGCCCCCTGCGACTTAGCTGAGGCATACCTTAGGGACTATCGATTTGTCCGTCTACACCAGCCCCCGCCTCTCCGACATGCGGACACGCCGGTGAGACGGCCACCGCGGCACGGGTCGCCCCTCCGGCCCCCCGGCTCACCGCCCGGCGCTCACCCCACCCGGCGGGCCGCCGCCCGGGCGGTCCACCGGCCGTCGTGGCGGGTGATCCTGATCGGGTGGCCGAAGCAGTCGCTGACCAGCGGCGTCGTGATCACCTCGTCGACGGCGCCGGCGGCGACGCACTCCCCGTCCCGCAGCAGCAGGGCGTGGGTGGTGCTCTCCGGCAGTTCCTCCAGGTGGTGGGTGACCAGCACGCTGGCCAGCTCGGGGTGCTGGTGCCGCAGCAGGTCGAGGCTGTCGAGCAGTTGCTCCCGGGCCGTCAGGTCCAGTCCGGTGGCGGGTTCGTCGAGCAGGAGCAGGCGCGGGCTGGGCATCAGGGCGCGGGCGATCAGCGTCCGGCCGCGCTCGCCCTGGGAGAGCGTCGGCCAGGTGGCGGCGGCCATCGCGGCCATCCCCAGGGTGTCGATCACCCGGTCGGCCCGGGCCAGTTCGGCGTCGGTGGGCAGCTTCTGCAGGTCGGGTTCGATGCTGTTGGTGAGCCCGGTGAGGACGACCTCCCGGACGGTCAGCGGCGAACGGAGCGGGTGGCGCGGGTTGACGTGCCCGAGGTGGGCCCGGAGGTCGCGGATGTCCACCCGTCCCAGTCGCCGGCCCAGCACCTCGACCTCGCCGCGGGTGGGGTGCGAGACGGCTCCGAGCAGGGCGAGCAGGGTGCTCTTGCCCGCGCCGTTGGCGCCGAGCAGCGCCCAGTGCTGGCCCGGTTCGATGGTCAGCGTGATGCCGCGCAGCAGGTACCGGCCGTCCCGGACCACGTCCACCGCCCTGGTGCGCAGCAGCGGGCCGCCCGGCAGCGGATCCGCGGACACCGCACCTGCGGGCACCGGGTCAGCGGTCGGCGCGGACGCGGTGGACGCGGACGCGGTCGACGGCGCGGACGCGTCGGACGGGGGTGCGGACATGCTCATGAGGGCTGCTCCTGGGCGCACGGGGGCCGAAGTGACCGGACGGAGGGCGGGGCGCCGGAGCGGCGGGTGACGGTCCGTCACTGCAGCTCCGCGCGTGCGCGCCCGGGTGCGGCGGTCATCCGCGACTCCGGGTCGGTCGTCCGCGTGCAGACTAGCAAGCCCGCCCCCTCCTGCCGTGGTCCGCCCCGGCCCGACAGGGGCCCGACCGCCCGGCGCGCGACCGTCGGCCGCGCGCGCCCCCGGCGCCGCGCGCAGGCCCCGGGCGCCGTCGATCCACCGTTCCCCTGGTACGGGCGCGCGCCGCGGGGCAGTATCAGGGCAGTCGCGAGGTGGGGACCCGCGGCGCGGAGCACCGAGGGGGACGGACATGAGCAGCGATCCGATCGGCGGCACGGGGGCGGAGACCGCCGACGCCGGAGGCGGTACTGGCCCGGACGGCGTGACCGGAGTCCACCGGCTCTTCGAGCAGCACGCCCGGCGGGCACCCGATGCGGTGGCCGTCCGGGTCGGGGACCAGCAGCTGACGTACGGCGAGCTGGACGCCCGGGCGAACCGGTTGGCCCGGTACCTCGGGGAGGCCGGGCTCGCCCCCGGCGGGCTCGCGGCCGTGTCGATCGGGCGCGAGCCGGACGTCCTGGTGGCGGTGCTGGCGGTGCTCAAGGCCGGGGGCGCCTACCTGCCGCTGGAGCCGAGCAGCCCGGATCCGCTGCTGCGCCACGTCCTCGCCGGCGCCGCCCCCGCGGTGGTCGTGACGCACGAGAGCCACCGGGTGCGGCTGGCCGACACCGCCGGGTGCCCGGTGGTCTGCCTGGACACGGCGGCGGAGGCGATCGCCACCCGTGCCGGCGACCCGCTGCCGCACCGGGGCGCCGTCACCGACCTGGCCTGCGTGGTGTACACCTCGGGGTCGACCGGCCTGCCCAAGGGCGTGATGATCGAGCACCGGGGCCTGCTCAACGCCTGGCGCGCCTGGAGCGAGGTCTACGACCTCTCCCCCGCCGACCGGATCCTGCAGAGCGCCACGCTGGAGTTCGACGTCTTCACCGCCGACTGGGTGCGCGCCCTGTGCACCGGCGCGACGCTGGTGATGACCCGCCGCAACTTCACCCTGGACCGGACGGCCGACATCGCCGAGCTGCCCGCGCTGGTCGCCGCCGAGGCGATCACCGTCCTGGAACTGAACCTGCACAACGCCGCCCGCCTGCACGCCCACCTGCGGGCGACTCCGGACGGCCCCGGCCTGCCCGGGGTGCGGCTGCTCACGGTGGGCGCCGAGAAGTGGTACCTGGACGACCAGCTGGCCCTGCAGGAGCTCCTCGGGCCGGAGGTCCGGGTGCTGAACGTGTACGGCGCCGCCGAGGCCTGCATCGACAGCTCCTACTTCGACACCCGCCTCCTGCGCTCCCCCGAGCCGGAGCCCGGCCGCCGCTCCCTGATCGGCCGGCCCTTCCCCGGCACCCGGCTGTACCTGCTCGGACCGGACGGACTGCCGCTGCCGGACGGGAACACCCGCACGGCCGGCGAGATCGCGATCGGCGGGGCCGGCGTCGGCCCCGGCTACCTCGGCCGGCTCTCCTCGACGAACGCCCGGTTCCGCACCGCCGCCTTCGACCCGGACGACCGGATCTACCTCACCGGCGACCTCGGCCGCCGGCGGCCCGACGGCCTGCTGGAGTTCGTCGGCCGCGCCCACGGCTTCACGGGCGGCGCCGCCGCGGCGGCGGCCGAGTCCGTGCTGCGCACCCACCCGCAGGTCGAGCGGTGCCTGGTCGCCGAGGTCGAGGTGAAGCCCGGCGAGTGGGTGGTGGTGGCGTACGTGGTGCCGGCGGACAAGGCCGCGGACCGCTGGACGCTGTCGGCGTACCTGCGCACGAAGCTGCCCCGTTCACCCGTCCGGGCCGTCGTCCTGCTGCCGTCCCTGCCGCGCACCCGGGCGGGGAAGCCCGACCTGCGGGCGCTGCCGCTGCCGGCGCCGGCCGACCACACCGCCGAACCGGTGCTGCCCGGCCAGCGGTCGGGCAAGGTCGGCGCCGGTGGCAAGTCCGGTGGGTACCGGCCGCGCGGCGGGGAGCCCGTGCCGGCCGTGCAGTGGGCGGTAGGCGGGTGCTTCACGGTGGTCTTCGCGGTGATCGCGGCTCTGCTGACGCTGGTGCTGTTCCCCGGATCGACCGACCTGAGCGGTGTCCCCCTGGAATGGGCCGGGTGGTTCCGGATCCTCTACGTCTGCGAGTACCTCTCGTTCGGGGCGGGGGTGGTGGTGCTGGTCGCCGGCTGGCCGTCGATCAGCCGTCTGAACCGGCCGCGACTGCTCTCCCGGATGGCCCACCTCTCCCTGGTCTGGCTGCTCGCGGCCTGGTGGCCGCAGGACAACCTCTACCGGATCAGCAGCCCGACCGACTGGCCGCGCCAGACGCTCCTGGTCTACACGTTCAACGTCCCGCTGATGGTGGCGGCCCTGGTGCTCACGCGGTTCGTCACGTGGAGCCCGCGGCGGGCGGACGGCAGGCGCGACTGAGGGTCCGGGCGCGGGACGCTCCGCGAGCGGCGGCGGCCGGTGGGTCGGCGGGCGCGTCAGTCCGACAGGGCCTCGAAGAGGCCGGCGAGGGCGTGGTTGGCGGAGCGGACCAGGGCCTCCGCCGCGTCCAGGGAGTCGCCGTCCCGGGCGGCCAACGCGAGCCCGACGGACGGGAGTTCCTCGTAGCTCGCGGTCGGGACCAGCGGCAGCACGCTCACCCCGAGCCGCCGGCAGCGGGCCCGCACCGCCTCGACGTGCTCGAACAGGGTCTGCTGTGAGATCCTGGCCCCCAGCGGCAGCCCGTCCAGGGTCCGGACCAGATGCCCCGGGCCGCGGACCTCGTCCAGCCGCGACCGCAGGACGAAGGCCACCGCCGGGCCGGTCAGCCGGAGGTTGATCTCGGTCGGCGCCGGGCGGAGCAGCCGGTCGGTGACGAAGTCGACGTCGAACCAGCCCCGGTAGCCCTCGGCGGCCAGTGCCCGGCCCACCGCGAGGCCGAAGCTCCGCACGGTCTGCGCGGGCTCCGGCGGCACCAGCCGGGGCCCGACCGTCACGCCCTGGTAGGTGGTGCCGTCGACCGCCATCACGCCGACACCGACCGGGTGGACGGCTCCGTCCGGCCCGACCACCGCGTCGAAGGTGAGGTCGCGCAGCCGGCCGGCGCCGGGCACGTACTCCTCCAGCAGCAACCCGCCGCCGGGGGCCAGCACCTCCTCGGCCGCGAGCCGCCGCAGCAGCGCGCGTGCGCCCCCGGCCTCGGCGACCCGACGCGGCGTCACCACGACCGTGCCGTAGCCACCGACACCGTGCGGGGCCTTCAGCACGGTCGTCACGCCGCGCGCCGCCCGGGCGGCGATCCGACGGGCGGCCCGGCGCGGGGTGTCCGGGTGCTCCTGACGCGGGACGAGGACGCCCGGGTGGTCGGGCGCGAGCGCCGTGAACAGGGCGTGCGAGGCCGCCTTCGACTCGTACCGCCGCGTGACCGCCAGCGCGGCGCCGTCCCCGGCCAGGCCGTCCAGACCGTCCGTCAGCCCCCAGGGCAGCACGGCGTGGCCCGATCCGGCGATCCGCTCCAGCAGCGCGGGGCGCCCGCGCAGCGCGTCGGCCATCGTGAGGCCGGTGTCCGCGCTGGTGGCGAGGCCGCTGTGGAGCTCGACCCGCCCCCACTCCAACTCGGCCGCCAGCAGGCCGATCCAGGCCTCCTCGACGTGGTGCGGCAGCAGGACGACGGCGGGTTCGGGGCTGTAGCAGAGCGCCATGGAGGCGTAGTGGTGGCCCTGGCGCCGGCGCCGCTCGGCCTGCCGGGCGTCCATGTCCGGCGCGAAGAACTGGGCGTTGAAGTCGGCCACGTTGCCGATGTGCACGGCCGGTCGCCCGCCCGCCCAGGCCTGCCGCCAACCCTCCCGCTGCTCCCCCATGCCCCGAGCCTACGGCCCGGTCGCGCCACGGCGCAGCCGCTCCCGGCGGCGCGGCCCGGACACCGCGCGCCCTCGCTCAGCGGACGGTGTACTCCACCGCGACGCTCAGCACGGTGAGCGCGCCGAAGACCACGGCCAGGACGGGATGCCCGGTGGCCAGGAGGGCGAGTACCGCGGTGCCGAGCACCAGCAGCTTGATCACGATCTCGGCCGGCACCGGCAGCGGGTACCTCGGCCCGCCGGCCGCCAGGAAGAGCCCCCACACCAGGGCGGCGAGGGCGGGTGCGCCGACCGCGAGCAGGACGCTCACCGCGGTGCTGCCACCACTGCGCGCGCCCCAGTAGCCGAGCGCGGCCAGCATCCCCAGCTCCAGCGCGAAGGCGACCCCGGCGTTGACGACGGTGACCGGGGTCCACTTCCGTCCGGCCACGGGGCCTGGGCTCGCTGTCCGCACGGGTCCGCCTCTTCTCGATCGCTCGTCCCGGATCCGAGGGTCCGGGTCCGAGGGCCCGGATCTCACGCGGTACCGCACCGCACCGCTCCACGCGGGAGTGTCGCAGCCGACCGGGAGGGCCGCAACCGGCCTGGGGGCGAGGACTGTTCGCCCGCCGGGGCGAGTGCTCGAACCGCCGCGGCTCCGGTGCCGCCGCGCACCCGGTCAGACGGGCCGGAGCCGGGCCCGCAGGAGGCAGAACTCGTTGCCCTCCGGATCCGCCAGGACGTGCCAGTCCTCGGTGCCGCTCTGGCCGATGTCGACGGGCCTGGCACCGAGGGCGAGCAGCCGCTCCAGCTCGGCGTCCTGGTCGCGGTCGGTGGCGTTGACGTCGATGTGCAGTCGGAGCTTCCCGGCCCGCGGATCACGGCTGGGGCTGAGCACGAGGGTGGGCAGCGGGCCGCCGAAGCCGGCGTCAGGCGGCCCGATCTCGATGCTTCCGTCGTCCTCCCGGCCGAGTTCGACGTAGCCGAGGACCTCGCTCCAGAACGCGGCGAGCCCGTCGGGGTCGACGCAGTCGATGACCAGCTCACTGATGCGGCATGCCATACCCGTCAGTGTAGGTGGACGGCGCGGAGGTCGACCGACGGCCGCAGCCGGGGCGGCGGCCGTCGGGACCGGCTCGACCACGACGCACGACGAGGCCACCGCCCGGGGGCTGAGGCCTCGTCACCACAGGGGGCGTCGCGGGCACCACCGCGGGCTCAGGCCTCGCCGGGGTGCCAGGCGGGCCACTCCCAGGGGCGGTCCGCCCAGTGCACGAGGACCGGGTCGTGCGGGTCGAGGTCGGGGAACAGCTCCCGCAGGCGCGGCTCGAACTCCTCGGGGGCGAGCGGCTCCCAGCCGGCTCCCCGGAAGTGGACCAGCCGGTAGCGGCTGTCGGTTCGGAACTCGGCGATGTCGACCAGCGGCTTCGGAGCGGTGTCGGTTTCCATGGCTTCAGGATGTGGCGGGGCCCCGGGCTTCGCACCCGGCCCGCACCCGTTCGGACGCGTGGTCCGCGCCCCGGCCGACCGTCGGCCGGTCATGTCCCCGGCGGTCCGCGCTCGTTGGACACCGCGACGGGCCGGGCGGCCCGCACGGGAGGCGGGCATGACGGACGACCGACAACACGGCGGGCAACACGGCGGGCAGCTCGGACCGGGCGTGCCGGACGACCGACCGTACGACGGGCAGCTCGGACCGGGCGTGCCGGACGACCGACCGTACGACGGGCAGCTCGGACCGGGCGTGCCAGCCGACGGGCAGCACGGGACCGGTAGGACGGACGACCGACCGAAGCGCGGGCAGCACGGGAGGGACCGCGGTCCGGGACCGGACCGACCCGGGGCCGCTTCGGCGCTGCCCCGCCCGGGACGCCCGCGGCGTAGGGCGGTGCTCCTGCCCGCAGGCGTGCTGCTGGGGGTGCTGGCGGGCGTCCTGGTGATGTGCGGCCCGGGCGGGCCGGGGGCCGACACCGACCCGACCAGGGCGCCGGAACCCTCCGCCGAAGCGGCCGGGCGGAGCCCGGACCGGCTGCCACCGCCGCCCTGGGGGCCGCCGGAGGTCGACCCGACCGCCGACCCGGTGCCCGCACCGGTCGCGGCCCCGCCGACCGAACCGTCCGGCAGCCCCGGACCGGCGCCGGCGGAGGAGGCCGGGCCCGAGGAGGACAGGCCCGGGGATGAGCAGCCCGCCGAGGCCGAGCCCGCCGAGGAGCGTGCCGGGTCGGTCCCCGCCCCGGCTCCGCGCCGGCCCGCCCGCCCCCGGACGTCCCGGGCGCCGGCGGCACCGGCGCCGGCCGCCCCCGCACCCGCGGCGCCGCCCCCGGCAGGCTCGCTCTGCGCGAAGGCCGAGGAGCTCGGGCAGTGGGCGGCCGGCTCGGCCCGCTCCGCGATGTGTCGCGGCCTGTACGGCGGCTGACGGGCACGACGGCCCGGCCGGTACCCCCGGCACCCGGGCCGACGGGGGTACCGGCCGGGCCGGGCGCGGCCGGCGCCCGGCCCGCATGCTCAGCCCGCCGGCAGCGGGCCCAGCGCCCGCTCCAGCCTGGGTGCCAGGACACGCGCCACGGTGTCGGTGATGTGCCCGCTGTCGCGGTAGAGCAGCACACCCTGCAGGACGGCCGGGCACTCGGGCCCGCTGCCCGGGCAGAGCACCGGGCCGACGTCCAGGACCCGGACGCCGTACCGCGACGCGAGGCCGCCCGCCACCATCGGGTCGGGCTCGAACGCGGATTCACGGGGGAAGAAGCAGGCGTCCGAGCGTCCGTCGGAGGCCGCCAGGCAGGTCGGGATGTCCTTGCCCGCCATCGGGGTGTCGGCGAGGTAGGCGAGCGGGACGCCCAGTGCGGCGAGGCGGTCGAGGGTGCTGGTCCAGCCCTCGGTGCGCTCCTGCCCGTCGCCGTACCGGTTGAGGCCGGCCATCACGACCAGCCGGGGGGCCGGACCGCCCGCCAGTCGGGCCAGGGTGTTCTCGCGCCAGCGGTCGCACTCGGTGAAGTTGCGGCCGAGGACGTCGTTGCGGACGCTGATCCGGGCCAGCGGGCACCCCGGCTTGACCAGCACCTCCAGGGCCCAGTGCCGCCGCTCGGCGAACGGCAGCAGGGCGGAGATCCACTGGCCGGCGTGCGAGTCGCCGAGCAGCACGACCCGGTCCGGGCTGCCCTCGTCGCCGAACAGGCAGCGCGGGCTGTTCTCGGCGGCGAGCGGGATCTCGCAGTCCCGACCGGGCGGGAAGTCCGTCCGGGCCCGGGCCAGCGACGGGGTGAGGGTGAGCACCTGCGCGCCCGGGGCCAGCAGCTCGGCGCCGTCCGCCGCACCGACGGGCGCGCGGGTGGCCTCGGTACCGCCCAGCGCGCGCACCGTACCACCGCCCAGGGTGAGGCCGGCGATCAGCGGGATGACCAGCGCCGCCGCCGCGATCGAGAGCCCGCGGCGCGGCGCGGCGGAACCGCCCCGCAGCGGCGCCTCCACCAGGCGCAGGGTGAGCCAGGCCGGGACGGCGCTGGCCAGCGTGAGCAGGCCGGCGGTGGTCCAGGGCAGCGGGCCGAGCCGGGCCTGGGCGATCATCAGGACCGGCCAGTGCCAGAGGTACCAGGGGTAGGAGAGCCGTCCGACGGCGCGCAGCGGACGGGTGGCCAGCAGCCGCCCCACGTCCGTCCGGCTCGGCGCGCGGCCGGACCCGCCGGCCAGCAGCACGGCCGCCGCCCCGAGCGCGGGCAGCAGGGCGGCGCTGCCGGGGAACGGCGTGCTCCGGTCGTACCGCCACACGGCGGCCAGCACGGCAGCCGCGCCGAGCCAGCCCAGCAGGCTCAGCGCCCACCGGCCGAGCCGCGCGCGGGCGGCACCGCGCGGGGCCCGGGCGCCGCCGACGGCGAGCCGGTGCGCGAGCAGGGCGGCGGCGGCACCGGCCGCGAACTCCCAGAGCCGGCCGGCGGTGGAGAAGTAGCCGAGCGCCGCGGACCGGGCCGTCCAGCGCAGGCACAGCAGCAGCGAGCCGGCGCCGACGAGCAGCGTGACCAGCCAGGCCACCCCGGTCCGACGGCGTGGCAGGAGCCGGCCGAGGCCGAGCAGCAGCACGCCCCACAGGACGTAGAACTGGTTCTCCACACCGAGGGACCAGAAGTGCTGCAGGACGCTGGGATCGCGCCCGGCGGCGAGGTAGTCGGTCTGCTGGTCGACGAAGCGCCAGTTCGCGAACTGCCCGGCGGCGGCGAGGAGGTCCCGGGCCAGGTCGGTGCCGCGCAGCGGATCGAGCAGCAACCCGCCCGCGAGGGCGGTGGCGACCAGCACGACCGCGGCGGCGGGCAGGATCCGGCGGGCCCGGCGGGCGGCGAAGTCGAGCAGGCCGAGCGGCCGGGCGACCAGCATCCCGGTGATGAGGAAGCCGGAGATGGCGAAGAAGACGTCGACGCCGACGTATCCGCCGGTGACGCCCGGCACGGCCGCGTGGAAGCAGAGGACGGCGAGGACGGCGATCCCGCGCAGGCCCTCGATGTCGGGCCGGAAGGCGGCGGCCCGGGCGGGCGCGGCCGGCGCGGTTCGCCGGGGCGGTGGCCCGATCGTGGTGACGCCGGCCGGGGCGGCGGTCATGGCTGCGCCCGGGGTACGGGCGGGGTTGGGTGGTACGGCCGTTGGCACGGCGGTGCTCCTTGCAAGGGCTGGCGACGGTCGGTGGGCCGCCGGCCGTGGGGGGCCTGGCGGCGGGCCGCGCCGGTGGGGCGACGCGCAAGGACGGTGCGGGGTCGGGGAGTTCACCGCGGCGGGCCGATCCGGCGGCGCTGCGATCGGCGGCCCGGCAAAGACGCGGTGGCGGGCGTGGCGCGCTCGGGGAAGGCGGCGCTGCGCCTGCTCGGTGGTGCAGTCGAACGGTGGAGCAGTCGAACGATGACCCGGTGGAACGGTGAGCAGTGGACCGGTGGAGCAGTCGAGCAGGGGGCCGGCCGGACTAGCGGACGAGCGGACGGCCGGTGGGCCTCAGAGCAGCGGGTCCGCCCAGCCCGAGGCGAGCAGGCCGCCGAGCACCAGCACGGCGCTGACCGCGACCGCCTCGGTGCGCCCGAACCGGCCGCCGTCCACCCGACGCCTCGGCGGCGCGACCTCGCCGGAGGCGCCGTGCAGCAGCGGCCACAGCGTCCGGACCAGTGGCAGCACGGTGTACGCGGTGAGGCCGAGCAGGCCGGCGAGCGCCCAGTAGGGCTGCCAGCCGTACGCGGCGACGGCCCGGCCCAGGCCGACGGCGGCGGCCAGCAGGCACAGGCTCAGCCAGCCGACGCCGATCCGGGCGACCGTACGGCCCAGGGCGGTGCTCCCGGAGACCGCGCCGGTGGGCACCCAGTCGGCGCTGCGGCGGCGCAGCGCGTGCGCGAGGGCGACCACGTGGCAGAGCCCGCCGAGGAGTTGGACCCGGGTGACCTCGAAGCGCCAGCGGGTGCGGGAGGCCGCGGGCAGCAGCACCAGGGCGACCCAGAGCGGCGGGAGGAAGGGCAGCACCTGCCAGGGGGCGATCTCGGTGGGCGCGAAGAACAGCATGACGAGGGCGGGCAGCGGTACGGCGAAGACGTTGACCGCGCTGCTGAGGTAGCCGAGGATGCCGTTCCAGAAGCACAGCCGGGCCGAGCGTGACAGCGGCCCGCGGCGGAACCCGGGGTCGCGCAGCAGCGCGAGCGATCCCAGGCACCAGCGGTACTGCTGGCTGATGAAGGCGGGCAGGCCGGTGGGCGACATGCCCTTGGCCACCAGCACCGGGACGTAGCGGGTGCTCCAGCCCCTCCCGGCGAGGGCGAGCCCGGTGTAGAGGTCCTCGCTGTGGTCCGTCTCGGCGAAACCGCCGACCTGCTCCAGTGCCGCGCGCCGGTACAGGGCGTTGGTGCCGCAGCAGACGGTGGCGTCCTGGATGTCCCGGGAGGGCTGGATCCAGCGGTAGAAGATCTCCTGGGTGGCTCCGGCGGCGCGCTCCAGCCAGGACATCGCGGTGTCGGTGTCGAAGCACTGCGGGCTCTGCACGATGCCGACGCCCGGCGTGTCCAGGTAGGGCACCAGGTGGTGCAGGAAGTCCGTCCGGGGGCAGAAGTCGGCGTCCAGGACGGCGACGATCTCGCCCTCGCCCTCGGCCAGCCCGTGGTTGAGGTTGCCGGCCTTCTTGAACCGGCCCCGGTCGGGCCGGGCCCGGTACCGGAAGCCGTAGGACTCGGCGAGCTCGCGGACCTCCGGGCGGTCGGCGTCGTCCAGGACGAGTACGGCGAGGGCGCCCGGCCAGCGTACGGCGGCCGTGTGGCGGTAGGCGTTGTCGAGGACGTCGAGGGGTTCCCCGCAGGTCGGCAGCAGGATGTCGACGCTCGGGTGGTGCGCGGGGCGGGCCCGCAGCAGCAGCTCGTGCGAGTCCCGGGTGTAGCGGCGCTGGCGCTGGCCGTCGCCCAGCGACAGCGTCCAGGTGGCGGCGTTGAGCACGAGCAGCAGCAGGAACGGCCAGAGCAGCGGGTGACGCAGGGCGAAGAGGCCGAGGGTCACGGTGGCGCCGGCGTAGGAGAGGGTCGCGACCAGCGGGACCCAGCGGCGCTGCGGGCCGAAGTACCAGTAGAGCTCCTGGTCGTCGGGCGGTGCGGGCAGTCGCGGGGTGGCGCCGGCCCGATCGGGGTCGCGGCCTGCCCCACGGACGGGACGGGACCCGCCGGCGGGACGGGCTTCGGGTGCGGAACCGGGACGGCTTTCGGGTGCGGAAGCGCGACCGGAGTCGGTCGCGGGCATGGCGGTGCCATGGAGTGCGGGCATGCGGACGTGGCCCCCCTGGGCTTGGACGGAACGGTGCCGTTCGGGGTCAGCCTCTCACATTGGCCTAGACCATTCGTGAACAAGGTATGAATCGCACCCTCCCTCCTGCCACCGGGTTTGACGCTCTGTCACCGGAGGTGCGACCCTTCCGAGGCGGAAAGCGCAGCGGCGGGGCGCACCTCCGACCGCACCACCGGGCCGCATCCCGCCCACCCCGGCGGCCCGCGATTCGCCCGACTCGAAGCGCCCCGGCGCGCGCCCGACCACCCGACGGGCCGACGGGCCGACGGCAGGCCGCACCGGACGGCTCGGAACGGAACGACTCGGCACGGAACGGGTCAGGACGAAAGGCTCAAGAAGGCTCAGGACGGAAGGGCTCAGGACGCAGGAACCCCGAAGGCGACACCCACGAAGTCAACGACGACGGACGGCCCGGCTCGACCGGCCGGGGCGGGACACCTCACCGCCGACCGTCGGCACCGCGGCCGGAGGGGGCGGCGGAGCGGCAGCGCACCGGACACCCACCGCGGCCCGCCTCAGAGCGTCTTGGTCAGGGTCTCGAACCGCAGGTCCGGGCGGCGCGGGATGCCGAACCGCTCGTCCCCGTACGGGAACGGCGAGTAGACCCCGGTGCGGCTGAAGCCCCGGCGCTCGTACCAGGCGATCAGGTCCGCGCGCTGCTCGATCACCGTCATCTCCAGGGTGCCGACCCCCCAGTCCTCACGGGCCAGCCGCTCGGCCTCGGCGAGCACCGCCCGGCCGATCCCCCCGCCCTGCAGCCCGGGGCGGACCGAGAACATCCCGAAGTAGGCGCGGTCCCCGCGGTGTTCGAGCTGGCAGCAGGCCAGCACCCGGCCGTCGCGCTCGGCGACCAGCAGGACGCTGTCCGGCTTCCCGATCACCTCGGCGACGCCGTCCGCGTCGGTCCGACGGCCGTCCAGCAGGTCCGCCTCGGTGGTCCAGCCGGCCCGGCTGGCGTCGCCGCGGTAGGCCGACTCGACCAGCTCGACCAGCTCCGGCACATCGGCCGGGACGGCCGGGCGGAACACGGGTCGGTCCTGGGGCTGATCGGGTGCCACGGTGCGCGGTCCTCTCGTCGGGTCGTCGGGTCGTGCCGGGCCGGCGCTTCGGGTGCCGACCTCCCGCATCGTGCCACAGGCCGCGCCCGCCCCCGGCCTCCGACCCCGGCCCGACCCGGCCCCCGGCCCCAAGCCCCCCCGGCTGACCCGAAGACCCGCAGACCCCGCCCCTGGAGCTCGTGGGCCGGAGAGGGAACCCCCCGACCGGCCGCCGGGCGCCACCGCGAGGGCCCCGGACCGCGCCCCTCGAAGCGCCCCCGGACGGCGATGCGCCGGGCGGGGGTACCTGGCAGCCGTTCAGGTGTGTTCGCGGGTACCGCCCGCCGGGGGCGGGTACCTCTCCAGCTCATTTCGAGCAGCCGCGCGATCGACCGCGCGCCCCGACCCCGAGGAGAGTCCATGCCCCGCACGTCCCGCACCGCCCGCGCAGCCGCAGCCCGTCCGTCGGGAGCCCGGCCGGCCCGCGCGCGGCGCTTACCGCGGATGGCCGCCACCGCGCTGGCCGCCGGAGCGCTGCTCGCCGGCGCCGCCCCCGCGCAGGCGCAGCCGACCCGGCCGCTGCCGATCATCCTGCACCCGGACCTGGACCACGCCGGTTCGACCGTGGCCGCCCACGAGGGTCGGTCGGCCGGGCCGGGGCTGCGCCTGAGGGCCACCCAGACGCAGGGCATGGACGTCTCCAGCTACCAGGGCAACGTCAACTGGAGCGCCGCCGTCTCCAACGGGGCCCGTTTCGCGTACCTCAAGGCCACCGAGGGGACGACCTACCTCAACCCCTACTTCTACGCCCAGAGCGGTGGCTCCTTCGACGCCGGGGTGATCCGCGGGGCCTACCACTTCGCCCTGCCGAACGTCTCGGGCGCCGCGGCGCAGGCCAACTTCTTCGTCGACCACGGCGGCGGCTGGACCCCGGACGGCCTGACCCTGCCGCCGGCCCTGGACATCGAGTACAACCCGTACGGCGCCGACTGCTACGGCCTGAGCCAGGGGGCGATGGTCGACTGGATCCGCGAGTTCAGCGACACCGTCCTCGCCCGGACGGGCCGCTATCCGATGATCTACACCACCACCGCCTGGTGGACCAGCTGCACCGGCAACAACGCCGGCTTCGGCGCCACCAACCCGCTCTGGGTGGCCCGTTACGCGAGCAGCGTGGGCGCCCTGCCGGCCGGCTGGAACTTCCAGACCATCTGGCAGTACGCCGACTCCGGCGCCCTCCCCGGCGACCAGGACTGGTTCAACGGGGCGTACGACCGGGTGCAGGCGCTCGCCAAGGGCTGAACCCGGCGGCGGGGCAGCGGTGTTGGGCGCTCCGGGCCGGTGCGCCGCAGTCCGGACGGGTCGGCGCGCAGCCTAGCGCGGATCGGCCGACGGCGCTGCCGATGCGGGCCGGTGACACCGCGCGCAGGGCTATGAGCAGCCCCGTCGGCAGGGCGGCGGCCTACGCCCGTAGACCGCGTGCGGCCTCGGCGGACGCCGTGGCGGGCGCGGCGGGTCCGGCGACCTGTCGTCGTGTTGGCGGATCACCCACCGGCATGGCGAGTACATGGCTACTCTCAGAGCGCAACCGCGCGGACGAAGCGCGGTGCGTACCCGACCATGCTCAGGATCAGAGGAGTGTTCATGCACAGCACTTCCCGCTCCGCCCGCACAGTCACCCCGGTCGCCGTCGCCCCCGAGACGGTGACCCGCGGCCCCCGGCGCCTGCCCCGACTGGCCGCCGCCGCCCTCGCCGCGACCGCCCTGCTGGCCGGCGCGAGCGCCCCGGCACACGCCGCCCGACCCCAGCCCGTCCTCCACCCCGAGCAGGACTTCGCCGGCTCGACGGTGGCGGCCCACGAGGGGAGAGCGGGCCTGCCGGACACCCGATCCCTGGCCACCCAGACCAGGGGCATGGACGTCTCCAGCTACCAGGGCAACGTCAACTGGAGCTCGGCCGCCGCGAACGGCGCCCGGTTCGCGTACGTGAAGGCCACCGAGGGCACCACGTACACCAACCCGTACTTCGCCCAGCAGTACAACGGCTCCTACACGGCGGGCCTGATCCGCGGCGCCTACCACTTCGCCCTGCCGAACGTCTCCAGCGGTGCGGCGCAGGCGAACTGGTTCGTCGGTCACGGCGGCGGGTGGTCGAAGGACGGCAAAACCCTGCCGCCCGCCCTCGACATCGAGTACAACCCGTACGGCGCGACCTGCTACGGCCTGAGCCAGAGCGCGATGGTCAGCTGGATCCGGGACTTCAGCAACACCGTCCACAGCCGGACGGGGCGCTACCCGACGATCTACACCACCACCAACTGGTGGAGCACCTGCACCGGCGACAACGCCGGCTTCGGCGCCACCAACCCGCTCTGGATCGCGCGGTACGCCGGCGCCGTCGG
Source organism: Kitasatospora sp. NPDC057015 (assembly GCF_042673745.1). NCBI lineage: Bacteria > Bacillati > Actinomycetota > Actinomycetes > Kitasatosporales > Streptomycetaceae > Kitasatospora > Kitasatospora sp. NPDC057015. The sequence continues at coordinate 114,609 of NZ_JBHUSG010000026.1, read as the reverse complement.
CACCCTGCCGGCCGGCTGGAGCTACCAGACCATCTGGCAGTACGCCGACTCCGGCACCCTCCCCGGTGACCAGAACTGGTTCAACGGGGCGTACGACCGGATCCAGGCCCTCGCGAACGGCTGAACCCGGCCCGTGCGGAGGCGGCCCGGCGCGGACCACGCGCCGGGCCGCCTCTCGCCGCGCCGGCGCCCGCGCCCGCCGCACCCAGCCCGCCGCACCGGGTGTGCGCCGTGCTCAGATCCGGGCCCCGAGCATCCGCAGCACCAGCTCGCCGTAGCGCCGGCCCAGCTCCTGCGGCGACTCGCTGCTGCGCTCGGTGTACCAGCGGGTCACGTCGATGCCGAGCGAGGTGACCGCGCGGGCCGCCGTCTTCACCTCCGCGACCTCGAAGACGCCGTCCGCGACGCCGTCCGCGATGACGCCGCTCACCTCGCGCTCGATGTCCAGGCGCAGCCCCGCGACCACCGCGTAGTCCTCCGCCGGCAGGGCGTGCAGCTCGTAGTTGACCACCCGCCCCACGGTGCGGCCCCGCGCGTGCCAGCTGGTGAAGTCCTCGACGAGTCTGCGCATCCGCTGCACCGGATCGGAGCCGCCGGTGGCGGCGGCCCGGACCAGCGCCAGGGTGGCGGCGTGGCCGGCCCGGCTGATCTCGGCGAGCAGCGCCGCCTTGGAGGGGTAGTGGATGTAGAGCGCGGCGGGGCTCATCCCGGCCGCGGTGGCGATGTCGCGCGTGGTGGTGGCGTGGTAGCCGCGCTCGGCGAAGGCCTCGACGGCGGCCTGCAGCAACCGGTGCGCGGCCTCGGGACGGGGGCCCGCCCCGCCGGGCGGGGTGGTCCAGAGGTCGGCGATCGGCGTGCTGGTCATGGCGCCATCCTCCCAGAACTGTCGTGCGGGCCCGAGGGCCACCGGGGCTGTTGACAGCGTCCCGCACCGACAGCATGCTAAGCAAGCGCTTAGTCACTCCTGTTCCACTCCGCACACCCTCCGCGGACGCCGCACCCCCCACGGCCCCGCCGGACGCGAAAGGACCCTCAGTGGTGCACTCCTTCAAGGGCCAGGTGGCCGTCGTCACCGGAGCCAGCCGCGGCATCGGCCTCGGCATCGCCCGCGAGCTGGTATCCCGGGGCGCCAGGGTCTGCGTCACGGCCCGGGGCGCCGAGGCGCTGGCCGACGCCGTCCAGGACCTCGGCGGCCCCGAGGTCGCCATCGGCGTGGCCGGCAAGGCGGACGACCCCGCGCACCAGGAGGAGGCCGTCGCCCGCACCGTCGAGGCCTTCGGGCGGCTCGACCACCTCGTCAACAACACCGGCATCAACCCGGCCTACGGCCCGGTGCTCGGCACCGACGACGCGGTCGCCGCCAAGATCCTCGCGGTCAACGTGCTGGCCCCGCTCGCCTGGACCCGCCGCGCGCACGCCGCCTGGATGGGCGAGCACGGCGGCTCGGTGGTCAACGTCGCCTCGATCGCCGGCATCCGCTCCTCCGAGGGCATCGGCATGTACGGGGTCAGCAAGGCCGCGCTGATCCGCCTCACCATGGAGCTGGCCGCCGACCTCGGCCCGGGCATCCGGGTCAACGCCGTCGCGCCCGCCGTGGTGAAGACGAAGTTCGCGCAGGCCCTGTACGAGGGCCGCGAGGAGCAGGTCGCCGCCGCCTACCCGCTCGGCCGGCTCGGCGTGCCCGAGGACGTCGCGGGCGCCGTGGCCTTCCTGCTCTCCTCCGACGCGGCCTGGATCACCGGGCAGACCCTGGTCGTCGACGGCGGCGTCACCCTCGGCGGCGGGCTGTGAGCCCCGAGCCGCCGGGCAGCGGCCCGGCGGACCCGGACCTGACCGGCCGGGGCGTCGTGGTGACCGGCGCCGGCCGCGGCATCGGCGCCGCACTCGCCCGGGCCTTCGCCGCCGCCGGCGCCCGGGTGGTGGTCAACGACCTGGACGCGGAGGCCGCCGGCGCCGTGGCGAAGGAGTGCGGCGGCGTGGCCGCGCCGGGCGACGCCGCGAGCGAGGACGGCGTGGCGGCCCTGGTCGGGCGGGCCCGCGAGGTGCTCGGCGAGATCGACGTCTGGTGCGCCAACGCCGGCGTCGCGCCGACCGGCGGGGCCGACGCCCCGGCCGCCGCCTGGGCGCTGGCCTGGGAGGTCAACGTGCTCGCCCACGTCCGGGCCGCGGACCTGCTGCTCCCCCGCTGGCTGGAACGCGGCGGCGGGCGCTTCGTCGCCACCGTCTCCGCCGCCGGGCTGCTCACCAGCCTCGGCTCGGCCCCGTACGCCGTCTCCAAGCACGGCGCCCTGGCCTTCGCCGAGTGGCTCTCGGCCACCTACCGGCACCGCGGCCTGCGGGTGCACGCCGTCTGCCCGCAGGGCGTGCGCACCGACATGCTGACCTCCGCCGGCGAGATGGGCCGCGTCCTGCTCGCCCCGTCCGCGATCGAGGCCGAGGAGGTCGCCGAGGCGGTGCTCGCCGGCCTGCGCGAGGAGCGCTTCCTGATCCTTCCGCATCCCGAGGTCGCCGACTACTACGCCGTCCGGGCCACCGCTCCGGACCGCTGGATCGGCGGGATGAACAAGCTGCAGCGCACACTGGAGAAGGGTGGGGCCGCATGAGGGCCTGGCAGGTCGACGAACTGGGCGAGCCGCGCGAGGTGATGCGCCTGCGCGAGGGGCTGGCCCGCCCCGAGCCCGGCCCCGGCCGGCTGCTGGTGCGGGTCCGCGCGGCGGCGGTGAACTTCCCCGACGCCCTGATGGTCCGCGGCCTGTACCAGGTCCGCCCGCCGCTGCCGTTCACCCCCGGCGTCGAGCTCTGCGGCGTGGTCGAGGCGCTGGGCGAGGGCGTGACCGGATTCGCCGCGGGCGAGCGGGTGATCGGCAACCCGGTGCTGCCCGGCGGCGCCTTCGCCGAGTACGCCCTGCTGGACGCCGCCGCCGCGTTCCGGGCGCCGGACCCGCTGGACGACGCCGAGGCGGCCGCCCTGCACATCGGTTACCAGACCGCCTGGTTCGCGCTGCACCGCCGGGCGGCCCTGCGCCCCGGCGAGACGCTGCTGGTGCACGCGGCGGCCGGTGGCGTCGGCAGCGCCGCCGTGCAGCTCGGCCGGGCGGCCGGCGCGCGGGTGATCGGCGTGGTCGGCGGCGCCGACAAGGCGGCGGTCGCCCGGGAGCTCGGCGCCGACCTGGTGGTCGACCGCACCACCGAGGACTTCGTGGCGGCGGTCAAGGAGGCCACCGGCGGACTCGGCGCCGACGTGGTCTTCGACCCGGTGGGCGGCGACGCCTACACCGGATCGACCCGCTGCGTCGCCTTCGAGGGCCGGATCGTGGTCGTCGGCTTCGCCGCCGGTGCGATCCCCGCGCCCGCCCTCAACCACGCGCTGGTGAAGAACTACTCGATCCTCGGGCTGCACTGGGGCCTCTACAACACCCGCGACCCGCAGGCCGTCCGGGCCGCCCACGAGGAACTCTGCAAGCTGGCCGAACAGGGCGTGGTCCGCCCGCTGGTGAGTGCCCGGCTGCCGCTGGCCGAGGCCGCCGCGGGCGTCCAGCTGGTCGCCGACGGGCGCAGCACCGGCCGGGTGGTCGTGCTCGGCGACTGACGGGCGGGACCCGGCCGGACGGACGGCCGAGGGCCGACGGGTCGGCCCGGCCGGGCAGCCCTCGGGGGCCGGCGACGGTGGTCGCCGGCCCCCGTAGGGTGTGCCCGCAGCGCGTCAGGCGCGGCCGGCGGCCTTCTGGGTCCGCCGGGAGAGCGAGTCGACGACGACCGCGGCGAGCAGCACCGCACCGGTGATCATGAACTGGATGGCGTTGCTCACGCCCATGATGTTCATGCCGGACTGGATCGAGCCGATCACCAGCGCACCGAGCAGCGCGGACCAGGTGCTGCCGCGTCCGCCGAAGAGGCTGGTACCGCCGATGACGGCCGCCGCGATGCAGTTCATCAGCAGGTTGCCGCCGCCGGAGGTCTGGCTGGCCGACTGGATCTGGGCCGCCAGGAAGAGGCCGCCCACCGCCGCCATGGTGGAGCAGATCATGAAGACCGAGATCCGGATCCACGAGACGTTGATGCCGGCGCGCCGGGCGCCCTCGATGTTGCCGCCCAGCGCGAAGATCTGCCGGCCGTAGGCGGTGCGGCGGAGCACGAAGTCCAGCACCACGATGAAGATCAGGAAGATCAGCAGGGCCAGCGGCAGCCCCTTGTACTGGTTGAGGGTGTACGCCACCACGAAGGCGATGACCGCCAGCACGATCGTCCGCAACGCGATGTCGACGGGCGGGCGGAACGGCACGCCGGCCGCGCGCCGGCGGCGGGCGTCCAGCAGGTTGGCGGTCAGGAAGAGCAGCACGCCGATCGCCGCGACCAGGTAGGCCGCGATGGTCTGGCTGTAGATGGTGGTGTAGAGCCGGGAGACGATGTCCTTTCCGGAGAGGTTGACGGTGCCGGAGGAGCCCAGGATCTGCAGCATCAGGCCGTTCCAGGCCAGGTTTCCGGCGAGGGTGACGACGAAGGCGGGCACCCCGACCTTGGCGAAGAACAGGCCCTGGATCAGCCCGACGAGCGCGCCGCCGACGAGCGCGGACACCAGTGCCACCCACTGGTTGACCCCGTGGGTGACGTTCATGACCGCGAAGATCGCGGCGCAGAGCCCGCTGACCGAGCCGACGGAGAGGTCGATCTCGCCGAGCAGCAGGACGAACACCACGCCGATGGCGATCATCCCGGTGCCGACGATCTGCTGGGACAGGTTGGAGAGGTTCTGGGCGGACAGGAAGGTGCTGTCCAGGCTGCCGAAGACGGCCCAGATGATGATCAGGGCCAGCACCACCGGCAGCGAGCCCAGCTCCCCGCTGCCCAGGCGGCGTTTGAACTCGCCCAGGTACCCGGTCACGCCCTGTTCCCGGACGATCAGCCGGGGGTCGACTACCGGGACGGCGTCGTGGGCCACCGGCACGGGTGCGTTGACGCCGCCCTTCGGCATGCTGTCCTCGGGCAACGGCGCGCGGTGGAACTCACCGTCACCCGGCTGCGGGTTGTTGTCGCTGCTCACGCTTGCCCCTCCGTACCGCGCGCCTGACGGCGGGTCACGGCGTTGTCCGTGGCGCCGGTGATGGCGGAGATGATCTCTTCCTGGTTGGTGTACCGGCGGTCGAAGAACCCGTTGTTGCGCCCGAGCCGAAGTACCGCGATCCGGTCCGCGACGGCCATAACGTCGGCCATGTTGTGGCTGATCAGGATGACGCCCAGGCCCCGGTCGCGGAGCCGCTCGACCAGGTCGAGGACCTGGGCGGTCTGCTCCACGCCGAGGGCGGCGGTCGGTTCGTCGAGGATGACCACCTTGGGTTCGCCGACCAGCGCGCGGGCGATGGCGACGGTCTGGCGCTGGCCGCCGGAGAGCGAGGCGATCGGGATCCGGACGCTGGGGATGCGGATCGACAGGGTGCTGAGCAACTCCCGGGAGCGCTTCTCCATGCCGACCTCGTCGAGGATGGTGAAGTGGCGCATCTCGCGGCCGAGGAAGAGGTTCCCGACCACGTCCAGGTTGTCGCAGAGCGCGAGGTCCTGGTAGACGGTGGCGACGCCGAGGGACTGGGCGTCCTGCGGCCGGTGGATGGAGACCGGCCTGCCCTCCCACTCGATCACGCCCTCGTCCGGCTGGTTCACCCCGGCGATCGTCTTGACCAGCGTGGACTTGCCCGCGCCGTTGTCCCCCACCAGGGCGACGACCTCGCCCGGGCGTACCTCCAGCTCCACGTCGGTCAGCGCCTGCACGGCGCCGAACCGTTTGGAGACACCGCGCAGCGCGAGTACGGGCTCAGCTGCCACAGTTATCAACTCCCTTGTTCACCCGGGCCGTCGCGCACGAAGCCCGGCCCGGCCGCACTGGCCGGGCTCCGGTCAGGACAGCCCGATCTCGGCGCAGGCCGCGGCGTAGTCCGGGGTGCAGATCTGAGCGGCGGTGTAGAGGCCGTCGGCGACCACGGTGTCCTTGATGTTGTCCTTCACCAGGACGGTCGGGGTGATCAGCACCGAGGGCACCTTGTGGTCGCTGCCGCTGGTGGAGGTGGCGGTCGCCTTGTCGGTGGGCACGCCCTTGCCCGTGGCGAGCGCGACCGCGATGTCGGCGGCGGCGGTGGCCTCGGGCTTGTAGGGCTTGTAGATGGACATGGTCTGGGTGCCGACCAGGATCCGCTGCACCGCGTCGAGCTGGGCGTCCTGCCCGGTCAGCGGGACGGAGAGGTTCGCGGCCTTGAGCGCGGTCGCGATGCCCGCCGCCATGCCGTCGTTGGCGGAGTAGACGCCGACCACGTTCGGCGCGCCCAGCGCGGTGATCGCGGCGGCGGCCTCCTGGTTGGCGTTGTTCGGGTCCCAGTTGGGGGTGTCGTACTCCTTGCCGATGGTGAGCTTGCCGTCCATGGCGCTGTGCGCGCCGGCCTTGAACTCGGCGGCGTTCGGGTCGGTCGGCGAACCGTTGATCATGATGATCTTGCCGGCCGAGGCCTTGTCGCCGACCGCCTTGACCAGGGCCTCGCCCTGCAGCACGCCGACCTTGCGGTTGTCGAAGGAGACGTACGCGTCCACCGGCCCCTGCGCGAGGCGGTCGTACGCCACCACCTTGACGCCGGCGTCGTGCGCCTTCTGGACGGAGGACTGGATCGACTTGGCGTCCACCGCGTCCAGGATCAGGACCTGGTTGCCCTTGGTGAGGGCGGTGTCGACCTGGGTCTGCTGGGTCGTCGCGTCCTGGTTGGCGTTGTAGTAGTCGATCTGCGCGTTCGGGGCGATGGCCTTGATCTGCGCCTCGATCAACGGCTTGTCGAACTGCTCGTAGCGCGTCGTCTTGGTCTCGGGCAGCAGCAGACCGATCTTGATCGCCCCGCTGGCGCTGCCCGAGGCGCCACCACCCGAGGATCCGGTGGACTGCTTCGCGCTGCCGCACGAGGCGAGCGTGAGCGCGACGGTGACCGCCGCGGCGGCGATGACGATGCGGGAAGGACCTGGCTTCACTGGAATGCCTCTCAGAGTGGAGAACACCCCCCGGGATCCGAGTCTCCGGCCGCCCGCGCCGGGCTGCTATCCAGGACGGCCGAATGCGCTCATCCGACAGGGCCGTTCGGGTGATCCCGGCCTCACCGCGGCCGGGCCGACCTCGTTCGGGCCACGACCTCTGGCACCGTCCCGACCGCCGGAGGAAGATGTGAGGCGCCTGCCCACCCGGGCGCCCCTCCCCTCGCCCACCGGCGACCGGAGCCGGGCGCGGACCCGGCCCGGCGCAGCGCGCCGGCCGCCCCGCGGCAGGCCGTCCCCAGTACCCGACGAGGAAGAGGGTGGGACCAGTGTCCACTCCCGCCGGCCGGCCCAATCCGCCCGCGGCGCCCCTGGTCACCGGCTCCGGTTCCGGTGAGAAGGGACTCAAGAACGGCGCACTCGGCCTGGTGTCCTCGGTGGCGATCGGCCTCGCCTCCACCGCGCCCGCCTACAGCCTGGCCGCCACCCTCGGCATCATCGTGGCCGGCGTCGGCCTGCAGGCGCCGATCATCACCATCCTCGCCTTCATCCCGATGCTGCTGATCGCCTACGCCTACAAGGAGCTCAACGCCTCCGACCCCGACTGCGGCACCACCTTCACCTGGGCCGCGCGCGCCTTCGGCCCGCGCACCGGATGGCTCGGCGGCTGGGGCATCGTGGTCGCGGACGTGATCGTGATGGCCAACCTGGCCCAGATCGCCGGCGTCTACGGGTTCCGGCTGTTCGGGCTGGACTCGCTGGCCACGAACACCGTCTGGACGACGGTGGCCGGAGTGGTCTGGATCATCGTGATGACCTGGATCTGCTACATCGGCATCGAGATCTCCGCCGCCCTGCAGCGCTGGCTGCTGACCATCGAGGTGGTCATGCTGGTGCTGCTCTCGGTCACCGCCCTGGTCAAGGCCTACGGCTCGAACCCGCCCGAGACGGCGATCCACGTCTCCGCCTCCTGGTTCAACCCCTTCGAGGTCGCCTCCTCCAGTGCCCTGACCTCAGGCATCCTCGCCGCGGTCTTCATCTACTGGGGCTGGGACACCGCCGTGTCGGTCAACGAGGAGACGGCCGACAGCGCCCGCACCCCCGGGCGCGCCGCCGTCATCTCGACCGTCCTGCTGCTGGCCATCTACGCCCTGGTCACCACCTCCTCGCAGGCCTTCGCGGGCATCGGCACCGAGGGCGTCGGACTCGGCAACCCCGACAACTCCGACGACGTGCTCTCCAGCCTCGGCGGGGCGGTCTTCGGCGACCAGGGCTTCGGCTGGTTCCTCACCAAACTGCTGATCTTCATGGTGCTCACCTCCTCGGCCGCCTCCACCCAGACCACCATCCTGCCGACCGCCCGCACCACCTTCTCGATGGCCGCCCACAAGGCCATCCCGTCGCAGTTCGCCCGGGTGCACCCCCGCCACCTCACCCCGACCTGGTCGACGATCGGCATGGGCATCGCCTCCATCGCCTTCTACGTGCTGCTCACCTCGATCAGCGACAACGTGCTGGCCGACTCGATCGCCTCGGTGGGCCTCGGCATCGCCTTCTACTACGGCCTCACCGGGTTCGCCTGCGTCTGGTACTACCGCCGGGTCCTCACCCGCAGCGCCAAGGACTTCGTCTTCAAGGGCGTGCTGCCGGTGCTCGGCGGCCTGATGCTGCTGTACTTCTTCTGCTACGCGGCCTTCGACGTCTACGCCCAGCCGGACTACGGCTCCACCTCGGTCGACCTGCCGCTGTTCGGCGAGACCGGCGGGGTGACGGTCATCGGCATCGGCGCCCTGCTGATCGGTGTCGTCCTGATGCTGATCCAGTGGGCCGTCCAGGGCTCCTGGTTCCGGCACCCCGACGTGCCCGTGAGCGCCGCCGACCCGCAGACCGCGCCGAAGTCCTGACAGCACGGGCCCGCCCGGGGACGTCGGCTCCGGGCGGGCTACCCCCGGGGGCGCGCCGCCGGTGACTGCGCGTCCGCCGCCCCGGCGATCACGTCCAGGGCCGGACGGGACGGGCGGCCGAGGAGCGCCCCCAGGTCGCCGCCCGTGCCGTCCAGGAAGCCGGCGGCCACCGCGGAGAGGGTGCCGACCAGCATCGGCACCTGGAACGGCTGCGCCCCGGACGCGGCCACCGCGGCCCGTGCCCCGGCCAGGGTGCCCGGCTCGTAGCGGACGGCGGGCCGCCCGGGCCCCGACAGCGCGCGGGCGACGTCCGCACCGCCGACGGCCCGCTCCCCCACCAGCTCGTAGGTCCGGCCGCGGTGGTCGGTGGCGCCGGCGGAGACCTCGGTCAGCACCCTCGCCGCGACGTCCGCGAGGTCCTCCCGAGCGACCGCGGCCAGCCGGCCGGCGCCGAGCGGCGCCGTGATCCGGCCGTCCGGGTCCGGGGCCGCCAGCAGGCCGAGCAGTTCGGCGTACAGGCCGTTGCGCAGCACCGTCCAGTCGACGGAGGAGTCCCGCAGCCGGCGTTCGGTCCAGCGGTGGGGCGCCGCGTAGGGCAGGTGGTCGCCGGCCGCGGTCAGGCTGGTGTAGACGAGGTGCCGCACGCCCGCCTGCTCCGCCGCCGAGACCGCCGCGTCGTGCCGGGCGATCACCACGTCGTCCTCGCCGTAGCCGGCGGAGACGAACAGCAGGGTGTCGACCCCGGCGAAGGCCTCGGGCAGGGCGGCGGGATCGTCGAAGTCGACGCGCCGGGCGGGGACGCCGGGCCGCGCCCGGGCGAGGTCACGGGTGCCCGCGACCAGGTCCGCACGACCGGCGAGCCGGTCGAGCACGAGACTGCCGAGGCCGCCGGTGGCGCCGGTGACAAGAAGCATGAGGTCCTCCGAGGTGGTTCTGTGTGGTAACCGGCACCATCCTCGGTAACCTGGGCCGCCTGCATAAGGAGGCACTTCGATGTCAGTGGGGCACACGGCGGTAACCACCGCGCCCGTGGTGGAGGCCTGCGGAGCCGACGGCTACCAGGACGACTGCGGCATCCGCGAGGTCCTGGACCGGATCGGCGACAAGTGGTCCGTCCTGGTGGTGGTCGAACTCGCCCAGGGGGTACGGCGGTTCAGGGAGCTCCAGCGGGCGGTGCACGGCATCTCGCAGCGGATGCTGACCCTCACCGTCCGCCGGCTGGAGCGCGACGGCCTGGTCACCAGGACCGTGCACGCCACCGTCCCGCCGCAGGTCGACTACGAGTTGACCGAGACGGGGCAGAGCCTCACCCACCTCGTCCGCGCGCTGGCCGACTGGTCGGCCGACCATCGGGCCGGGATCGCCGAGTCCCGACGGCAGTGGGACGCGCTGCATCCGGACTCCGGCATCCGCTGAACCCCCGGCCCGCCGTCAGGAACCCGTCGGGGCCGGTCGCAGGTCCGGTCGCAGGTCCGGGAAGACCGCCCGCAGGCGTTCGGTGACCGGGGCGGCGAGCGGGGTGTGGGTGAGGTCGAGTGCCTCCAGCCGGGGCAGCCGGAACAGCGAACCGGGCAGCGCGGTCAGGTCGTTGAAGGACAGGTCCAGGCTCCGCAGGCCCGGCATCCGGTCGAAGGCGTGCTCCGGCAGCGGGCCGAGGGCCGGACGGGTGACCTCGCCGCCGCTGCTCCTGGCACCCCAGCGGTCGATCTCCAGGTGCTCCAGGGTGGTGATCTCCCAGATCCCGTCCAGCAGTTCGGGCGGCGGCTCGGGCTGGAAGGCCCACGGCGTGTGGCCGCTCAGCCGCAGGACCCGCAGGTGCTCCAGTCGGGCCAGGTCGGGCAGTCGGGGCAGGTCGGCGCTGAGCGAGCCGCGCAGGTCCAGCTCCTCCAACTCGGCGAGGCCCAGCAGTTCGTCCGGGAGCTCGTCGAGCCAGATGCGGGCGAGGCGCAGCGAGCGCAGGCCGGTCAGTGCCGTCACCGCGCGCGGGAACCGTACCCGGTCGTGGTACGCGCCCGGTTGGAGCCCGGACAGGCCCAGGGTGCGCAGCGCGGTGAGCCGGCCCACGGCGTCCGGTACGGGGCAGGTCAGGCCGCTCGCGCGCAGGGTCTCCAGCCGGGTGAGCTCACCGATCCGGTCGGGCAGCGCCTCGAAGGCGTTGCCCGAGACGTCCAGGACCCGCAGCCGGTGCAGGTCGCCGATCTCCGCGGGCAGGGTGGCCAGTTCCAGACCGGCGAGGTCCAGTTCCTCCAGGGCGGTCAGCGTGCCGAGCCTGGCGTCCAGCTCCGTCAGGTCGGCGTTGCCCGCGAGGGAGAGCCGGCGCAGGGCGGTGAAGGCGAAGAGCTCCTCCGGCAGTGCCCGCAACTTCGCTTCGGAGAGGTCCAGTTCGGTGACCTCCGCCGCGCGTGGGAGCAGCGCCCGGAGCTGGTCGAGCGCCACCTCGTGCGCGGGGCGGACCTCCGGTCGCAGGAGCGGGAGCCCCGCGCGCAGCGCTGCCGTTACGGCGCGCAGGTCGGCGGTGCCGTCGGCGCCCAGCAGCTCCGGGCGCAGGATGTCGTCCAGCTCGTCGTCGGTGAAGTCCACCGGGCAGTCGGTGCGGTGGGAGTCACCGATCAGCAGCGCCTGCGGCGGGTGGGCGAAGTACATCCGGAAGTAGAGGGTGTTGACGACCACGCTCGCCCGGGTGCGTCCGCCGACGGTCAGGTAGCCGCCGTCGTCGCCGTAGCTGCCCTGGATGCCGCCGCGGACGTCGAGGTCGCCCCGGACGACCACGTTCGGGCAGCCGGACAGCAGCAGGTTGCGGGCCCGCAGGTCGCCGGTGACCAGCAGGAAGTTCCCGCCGGCGGAGTCCCACCAGTCGAGGTCGCCGTCGACCGTCAGGTCACCGTCCACGATCACGTTGTAGGGCACCTGGTCACCGTCGGGCTCCGGCTCCCAGTCCCCGTCGACGGCCAGGCCCGCCGGGTAGAGCCGGATCTCCTGCTCGGCGGCGAACTCCCGGTAGGGGTACTCGACCTCCTCGGAGACGTCGAAGTGACGTTCGGCCTCTTCCGGGGTGATGACGCGGTAGGCCGCCGGCGGGGTCACTGTGCTCATGGTCCGCCATGGTAGGCGCCGGGGCCCGCCCGGTTCCGCCCCGGCCCTCGCGGTCTGCGGCGGGGCCGGGTTCGGCGTGCGGGCCCCGGCCCGCTCAGGTGTGCGGCACGCGCGGCAGCCGGCCCGCTCCTCCCGGGGCCGGCAGGGCGGCCAGAGTGGCCAGGGTCGCCCGGTGGCGGCCGGGGGTGCCGAGGGCCAGCTGGTCCGCCTTGGCGCGCTTGAGGTAGAGGTGGACGGGGTGCTCCCAGGTCATCCCGATCCCGCCGTGCAGCTGCACCGCCTCCTCCGCCGCCCGGACGGCCACCGACCCGCAGTGCGAGGCGGCCACCGCGACCAGGACCGCGGCGTCCGCACTGCCGGCGGCCAGGGCGTCGGCCGCCGCCCGGGCGGCGGCGCGGGCGCCCGCGACGTCCAGCCAGAGGTCGGCCAGCCGGTGCTTGAGCGCCTGGAACGAGCCGACCACCCGGCCGAACTGGCGGCGCTCCCGCAGGTACGCCACGGTGGTGGTCAGGCACCACTCGGCGACCCCGAGCTGCTCGGAGGCCAGCAGCCCGGCGCCGGTCAGCAGGGCGTCGAAGAGCACCGCGTCGGCCTGGTCCGGTCCGATCAGCAACCGGCCCGGCGCGCCGGTCAGTTCGAGGTCGGCGAGTGGGCGGGTGAGGTCCAGCGAGCCGCGGGCGGCCACCGTGGCGGCGGCGGCCTCCACCGCGTACAGGCCGGGCCCGTCCGGGCCGTCCGCGGGGACGATCAGCAGGTCGGCGGTGAGCGCGTCGGCCACCGAGCGGACGCTCCCGGTCAACTCCCCCTCCCCGGTGGCCCGTACCCCGGAGGGGAAGGGCGCGTCGGGAGCGGTGGAGAGCGGCACGGCCAGGGTCGCGCTGCGCTCGCCGGCGGCCAGCGCGGCCAGTTCGTCCGCCCCGCGGTCACGGGCGTCGAGCAGGACCGAGGTGGCCAGCACCGCACTGCCGAGGAACGGAACGGGCGCGCAGGCGCGGCCCGCCTCCTCCATCACCACGGCGGCCTCCCGCCACGAGGCCCCGGCTCCGCCGAGCGCCTCCGGCACCGCGAGGGCGGCCACGCCGACCTCCCGGGCCAGCACCCGCCAGAGTCCGGCGTCGTACGGCTCGGGCCCCTCGCAGCGGGCCAGCACGGCCTGCGGCGGGCAGCGGTCGGCGAGGACCGCACGGACGGCGGAGGCCAGGTCCTCCTCCACCTCCGAGTACAGCAGGTCGAGTTCGGTCATCGGGACGACTCCTTCCAGGGCACGTCCTTGTCCGAGCGGGGCTCGGCGGGCAGGCCGAGCACGCGTTCGGCGATGATGTTGCGCAGGATCTCGGAGCTGCCGCCCTCGATCGAGTTGCCCTTGGCGCGCAGGTAGCGGTAGCCGGCGTCGCGGCCGGTGAAGTCGACCAGTTCGGGCCGCGTCATCTCCCAGTCGCCGTAGCCGAGCCCCTCCTCGCCGAGCAACTCGACTTCGAGTCCGGTGAGTTCCTGGGCGAGGCGGGCGAAGGCGAGCTTGGCGGCGGCGCCCTCGGGGCCCGGCTGGCCGACCGCGAGCTGCTGGCGCAGCCGCTCGGCGGTGAGCCGCAGCACCTCGGCGTCCACCCAGCCCCTGAGCAGCCGCTGGTGCAGCTCGTGGGTGCGCAACTCGGGCCGCTGCCGCCAGGTCTCGGCGAGGATGCCGATCTGGCCGCCCTCGCGCGGGGTGCGCTGGCCGCCGATCGCCACCCGCTCGTTGTTGAGGGTGGTCTGGGCGATCCGCCAGCCCTCGCCCACCTCACCGAGCCGGTTCGCGTCGGGGATCCGCACGCCGGTCAGGAAGACCTCGTTGAACTCGGCCTCGCCGGTGAGTTGGCGCAGCGGGCGGACGTCCACGCCCGGGTCCGTCATGTCACAGACGAAGTAGCTGATGCCCTGGTGCTTGGGGACGTCCGGGTCGGTGCGGGCGAGCAGGATGGCCCAGCGGGCGAGGTGGGCGCTGGAGGTCCACACCTTCTGGCCGTCCACCGTCCAGTCGGCGTCGGGGTCGTCGCCCGCGCGGACCGCGCGGGTGGCGAGCGCGGCCAGGTCGGAGCCGGCTCCGGGCTCGCTGAAGAGCTGGCACCAGACCTCCTCGCCGGTCCACAGCGGGCGCAGGAAGCGCTGCTTCTGCTCCTCGGTGCCGTAGCGCAGGATGGTGGGGGCGGCCATGCCCAGGCCGATGCCGATCCGCCGGGGGTCGTTGTCGGGGGCGCCGGCGGCGGCGAGTTCGGCGTCGACCACGGCCTGGAGGGCCCGGGGCGCGCCGAGGCCGCCGAGGCCGGGCGGGAAGTGCACCCAGGCCAGGCCGGCGTCGAAGCGGGCCCGCAGGAAGTCCAGTGGCCGGGTCGTGGCCGGGTCGTGGGCCGCCAGCAACTCGGCGGTGCGCCCGAGGAGTTCTTCGGCGGTGGTCATCGTCCGGCCTCCCGGTGGCGCTTCAGCTCGCGTCGGGCCAGCGAGCGCTTGTGCACCTCGTCCGGGCCGTCGGCCAGCCGCAGGGTGCGGTTGCCGGCCCAGAGCTGGGCCAGCGGGGTGTCCTGGCTGACGCCGGCCGCGCCGTGCGCCTGGACGGCCTTGTCGAGGATCCACTCCACCGTGAGGGGGGTGGAGATCTTGATGGCCTGGATCTCGGTGTGGGCGCCGCGGTTGCCGACGGTGTCCATCAGCCAGGCGGTCTTCAGCACCAGCAGCCGGGACTGCTCGATCCGCACCCGGGACTCCGCGATCCAGTCCTGGACCACGCCCTGTTCGGCCAGCGGGCGCCCGAAGGCGACCCGCTCCAGGGTGCGGCGGCACATCAGCTCCAGGGCGCGCTCGGCGATCCCGATCGCGCGCATGCAGTGGTGGATCCGGCCGGGGCCGAGCCGGGCCTGCGCGATGGCGAAGCCGGAGCCCTCCTCGCCGATCAGGTTGCCGGCCGGGACCCGGACGTCCTCGAAGAGGATCTCGGCGTGGCCGCCGTGGTCCGCGTCGTCGTAGCCGAACACCCGCATGCCGCGCTTCACGGTGACGCCGGGGGTGTCGCGGGGCACCAGGATCATGCTCTGCTGCCGGTGCGGCTCGGCGGTCGGGTCGGTCTTGCCCATCACGATGAAGATCCTGCAGGCCGGGTTCATCGCCCCGGTGATGTACCACTTGCGGCCGTTGACCACGTACTCGTCGCCGTCGCGCTCGATCCGGGTGGCGATGTTGGAGGCGTCCGAGGAGGCCACCTCGGGCTCGGTCATCGCGAAGGCGGAGCGGATCTCGGCGTTCAGCAGCGGCTCCAGCCACTGCTTGCGCTGGTCGGCGTCGGCGAACTGGGCCAGCAGCTCCATGTTGCCGGTGTCGGGCGCGGCGCAGTTGAGCGCGGCCGGGGCGAGGTGCGGGCTGCGGCCGGTGATCTCGGCCAGCGGCGCGTACTGCAGGTTGGTCAGGCCGGCCCCGCCCTCCCCGGGGAGGAAGAGGTTCCACAGCCCCAGCCGCCGCGCCTGCGCCTGGAGTTCGGCGACCACCGGCGGGATGTCCCAGTACTCCCTCGCGGGGTCGGCGAGTTGCTCCTCCAGGACGGCTTCGGCCGGGTAGACGTGCTCGTCCATGAAGGCGAGCAGCCGCTCCCGCAGCTCCAGGGTCCGGGCGTCGTACGAGAAGTCCATGTCAGTGCTCCTTGAGGGCCGCGAGGCCGTGGTCCACCAGGATCGGGCCCATCTCACCGGCGCGCTCGAAGCCGGCGCCGAGGGTCTTGCCCTGCTGGTAGCGGTAGTGGATGCCTTCGGCGACCACGGCGAGCTTGAACGAGGCGAAGGCGACGTACCAGCCGAGCGCGGTGACGTCCCGGCCGGAGTGCGCGGCGTAGTGGGCGACGAGTTCCGCGGCGGTCGGGTAGCCGGGTGCGGTGGCGGCGGCCGGGATGATCCCGCCGCCGGCGCCGGCGAGTTCGGTGTACATCACCAGCAGGCCGAGGTCGGTGAGCGGATCGCCGAGGGTGGACATCTCCCAGTCGAGCACGGCCGTGATCCGGTCCGTCCCGTCGACCAGGACGTTGTCCAGCCGGTAGTCGCCGTGCACCAGGGTGGGCGGCGGGGAGTCCGGCAGTCGCTCGGTGAGCCGTGCGTGCAGGTCGTCGATCCCCGGCAGCTCGCGACTGCGCGAGGCGGCCAGCTGGGTGCTCCAGCGGCGCAGCTGCCGGGCCAGGAAGCCCTCCGGGCGGCCGAAGTCGGCGAGTCCGACGGCGGCCGGGTCGATGGCGTGCAGCCGGACGAGAGTCCCGGCCAGGTCGAGACCGAGGGCCCGGACGCGCTGCGGCCCGAGTGCGGTGAGCGCGGCGGCGTCACGGTGGGCCACGCCGGGTACGTAGGACATCAGGTACCAGGCCGACCCGGTCACCTCGGTGTCCTCGACCAGCAGCAGGGTGTCCGGCACGGGTACCGGGGTGCCGCGGAGCGCCGTCATCACCCGGTACTCGCGGCCCATGTCGTGGGCGGTGGCCAGGACGTGGCCGAGCGGCGGCCGGCGCAGCACCCAGGTCGAGCGGCCGTCGGAGAGGACGTAGGTCAGGTTGGAGCGGCCGCCCTCGATCAGCTCGGCCCGCAGCGGGCCCCGGACGGCCCCCGGCAGCTCGGCGTCCAGGCGGGCGCGCAGCCGCACCAGGTCCAGGCCGGGCGGGTCGGCGGGGGTGTCGGACATCGGCTCGCTCCCAAGCGTTCGGTGTTCCGCCCGGCGGAGGCCCCACCGGGTGACTAAGCGCTTGCTTAGCATTCAGCCGAAGCGGGCGCCTGTCAACGCCCTGGCCGGCCTCGGTGCGCCGCGGCCGGGCCCGCCGTCCACCCGCCGCACGCGCACGGGCGCCCGGCGCACCGCAGGGCACGGCCAGAACCGGCCACCCGGCGAAAGACGACCGAAAGTCACCGGCGGTACCCCTAGCCTGGTGCACGGACGGTCCTGCACGGACGGTCCGCGTCCGCACTGCCGGCGCCCGGCCTCGGGGAGGGGTCCGGCGGCCGGCACCGGCAGCACGTCGTCCTTCGAGCCGACACTCCCGCCAGCAGCCCTTGCGCACGGGGTGAGAGCACACAAGCCGGGTTCCCATCACCCAACGGGGAGGCTTCACATGAGTCGAACAGGCACGTGTCCACGAGTACTCGTAGTCGGGGCGGGCCTGGCCGGCACCGCCACGGCGATTCGACTGCTCCGCTTCGCGCGCGACCCGCTGGAGGTCGTCCTCCTCGAACGGCGCCCCGACTACCGGTACGCCGGGGTCGCCTACCACCGGGAGGGCAACCCCTGGGACCACGTGTTCAACATCCAGGCGGGCCGGATGTCGGCGTTCCGGGAGGACGTCCTCGACTTCGTCCGCTGGGCCAACCGGGAGGCCGACCGCCGCGACTGGCCGGCGCCCTGGGCCGGGTTCGAGTTCGTCGAGCAGGGCCCGGCGCCCCGCCGGATCTTCCAGGACTACCTGGTCGACCGGCTGGCCGAGGCCCGCCGGGAGGCGGCGCCCGGCGTGGTGCTGGTCGAGGCGGACGGCGAGGCGGTGGACCTCGCGGTGTCCGCCGCGGGGGTCGAGGTGACGGTGCTCCGGCTGTCCGCGAGCGGGCTCGGGGCCGGGCCGGGCGAGGGGCCGACCGCCCTGCGGGCCGACCACGTGATCCTGGCGACCGGCCTCGAACTCCGGGACCCGCCGTTCGCCACGGCGGTGGGCGCGCACGCGTCCTTCGTGCGCAACCCGTACTCCGCGGCCGGCGTCGAGAAGCTGGTTGCGCTCCCGCCGGAGGCGACGGTGGCGATCGTCGGTTCCGTACTGAGCGCGTACGACTCGGCCGGCCTCCTGCTGCGCCGGGGCCACACCGGACGGATCCACCTGATCTCCCGGACCGGGACGATGTTCCGGACGTACCCCGGCGGCCACGAGCACGGGGTCGTCCAACTGCCGTGTCCGAAAACACTGCTGGAGCCGTACCGGAACCGCGAGGAGTTCATCGCCCGGGTCCGCGCCGAGTGGGAGGACGCGTGCTCGACGGTCACGCGCGAGCACCCGGACATCGATCCGGTGGTGGTCGCGGAGCGGGTGACCAAGGCGTGGGAGCCACACCTCCCGAAGGCCATCGAGCAGATTCCCTCCGCGGAACTGCGGCGCCTGCTGGACGAGTTCGGCACCGCCCTGGCGGCCTTCCGGGTCGGCGCGGTGGAGTACACGATGGCGGTCATCGAGCGCGCGATGCACCCGGTGGACGGGCCCGTGAAGCTGGTCGTCGGCAAGGTGGAGGAGATCACGCCGACGGAGTCCGGGCGGCTGGTCGTCTCGGTCGCGGCCCCGGAGGAGAACCACGCCATCGAGGCCGACCTGGTGGTGTCCAACTTCGGCCGGGAGTCGGACTACAGCAGAGTCGGGCAACCGCTCTGGCGCAACCTCCTCACCCGGGGGATCGCGGTGCCGCACGCGCGCACCGGGCGCGGCCTGGAGGTCGACGAACGGGGGGCGCTGCTGGGCGCCGACGGGCAGCCCGCCGGCCCGGTCTCCGCGGTCGGCGTCCTGCGGGAGGGCGACGAGATCGTACGCAACGGCCGCACCGGCGCGTTCACCTTCAACCTCGCCGCCATCAAGAACCACTCGATCGCGGTCGCCGCCCGCGCGATCGAGCAACTGGAACTGCACGAAGACGAGTTGGCTCAAAACATGGCTCGATACGGTGGACATGTCAGCAATATCGAGGAAGCGACCCGCGCCGGATTCGAAGAGGCTGTGACCCTGGAGGTGAGAAGGATGGCCACACGAGCCCGAAGTGAGCGCGAACTGCTGGATTCACGACTGGACGCCTGCATTCGGTCCGTGGGCGAACTTCCGACCCTCCCCGAGGATGATTCCCGGCGCGCACGCCTGCTGAGGGCGGTGGTCAACCGGGTCGCCGTCGAGCGGCTCACCGACGTCACCGTCACACCACGGCAGCTGCGCCGGAGCCTGGGAATAGCGAACGCCGAGGATCTGGAGGACTAGGTGAACGGGCGACGGATTCAGGGATCCCTTTTGACCGGTGGTACACAGAGCGTGTTGCGGGGCACCTGTAACCGCACAAGAAGTCCACTTGAGGGATCCATCCTCGTCGCCCCCTCACTCGAAGCCGGCCTGTACGAGGCGATCGTGGCGTCGAGTGCCGTCGTCTGCGGTTCCGGTGGGCTGACCGGCCACATGCAGTCGCTCTGCCGCGGCCGGGGGATTCCCGTGCTCCGCGTCGACCAGGCCGATCTCGCCGACCTGGTCGGCGAGATCACCCTGCACCTGGAGAGCCAGTCGATCGTCCTCGGGCCGGACACCGGAACCGGGGCGCCCGGCCGGGAGGCCGGGAGTCCCTCGCTGGACGACCTCGGTTCGGCCTGTGCCGTCATCGCGGACCTGCAGGACATCCGGACGATCAACTCCTGCGGGCCGAACGCGAAACGGGTCGAGTCCTTCTTCATCCGGGAGGAGTTCCTCTGTCTGGCGGCGGGCCTGCGCCCGCTCGACGCCCTGAGCGGCGGCCCCGCGGCCGTCGCGGCCTACGGCGAGGCGGTCGCGGACCGGCTGTGCACCTTCGTCGAGGCACTGCTGCCCGATCAGCGGCTGGTCCTGCGGATGCTCGACCTCCGCTCCGACCACGCCGCCGGCGTCACCGAGCAGGCGCCGGTGGCCATCGAACCGAACCCCGAGCTGGGCCTGCACGGCGCCCGCTGGCTGCTGGGTTCGGCGGCCTACCGGGACGCGCTGCACGCCGTCCTGCGCTCCCTGCGCGAGCGGCTCGGCGAGGAGGCCGGCCGGGTGCACCTCTCCGTCCCGTTCGTCAACGACGCCGAGGAGTTCGCCCAGCTCAGGGCGCACCTGGAGCTGCCGGCCGAGGTGCCGCTGTCCGCCTTCGTCGAGACCCCCGCGGCGGTGCACGCCTCCCCGGCGATCTGCGCCGCGGGCGCCAGCGAACTGTTCGTCGGGGTGAAGGACCTGGTGCAGTTCTACCTGGCCGCGGACCGGGGCAACCACCTGGTGGCCGAGTCCTACCAGACCCGGCACCCGGCCGTCATGGACGGGCTGCGCACGGTGGTGGAGTCCGGGCGCGCCACCGGCACCCCGGTGCGGGTGTTCGCCCTCGGCGCGGACCTCGCCCACTACCTGGCGCACGTGCCGACCCCGGCCGGCTACATGATGTGCACCGCCGAACTCCGGGAGGTGATCCTCGGATCACAGCCCTGAGCCGGCGGGAACGGGCGCCCGGCCGCGGCGGATCCGCGGCGGCCGGGCCCGGCCGAGCGGCACGGGCCGGGCCGGGCCGGCCGCGCCCCCCGGGTCCGTCCGGCGGGCCCTAGACGTCCACCGGTCCGCCGTTCGCCAGGGACCGCTCGGCCCCGGCCAGGATCTCCACCACCCGCAGGCCGAAGGCCGCGTCGCAGGCGTGCGGCTCGCCGGTGCGGGCCGAGTCGAGCAGCGCGTCCACCGCGCGGTGCAGGGCCCGGATCGGGCCCTCGCCGCGCTCGGGCAGGTGCGCCACGCCCGCGCTGCCGCGCAGTTCCAGGCTGGTACCGCCGGCCTCGACGGGGGCGGTCAGGCTCAGCGCCAGGGTGCTGGAGGCGCCGCCCTCGTGCCGCAGCACCAGGTGCACGGTGTCGCGGGGGCCGGCGGCGGCCGTCACCCGGGTGGCGTCGCCGAGCACCGGCAGCAGGACGGACAGCGCGTGCGGGCCGACGTCCCAGAGCGCCCCCTTCTCCTCCCGCCAGGGCGAGGCCGCGTACGGGCTGCTGCTGCCGGGGGCGAAGACCGAGCCCAGCCAGTCCGAGCGGGCGGTGAACCAGCCGCCGACCGCCGCCTGCTTCTCCAGCCAGGGCGCCTGCTCGCCGCCGAACCGGACGGTGAAGAACACCACCGAGGCGACCCGGTGGCGCACGGTCGCGTCGGCGAGCCGTCGGGCGTCGGGCACCGTCAGCGCGACCGGCTTGTCCAGCAGCAGGTGGCAGCCGGCCTCGGCCGCGCGCACCGCGAGGTCGGGCTGCACGCCGGGCGGCAGCGCGATGGAGACCGCGTCCACGTCCGCCAGGAGGTGGTCCAGCTCCCCGTAGGCGCGGACGCCGTGGGTGTCGGCCAGCGCCTCGGCCGCCTCCGGCCGGCGCCCCCACACTCCGGTGAACTCGATCCCCGGGTGCTCCGCGAGCACCGGCGCGTGCACGCGCTCCGCCCAGGGCCCGGTGCCAAGCAGTCCGATCCGCAACGTTCGCTCCTCAGATGGTTCAGCCCTGTACGCGGGCCAGCGCGAATCCGTCGTAGCCCTTCGCCCCGACCGTCTGGACGGAGGTCGCCGAGACCCGGGGCTCGGCGGCGATCAGGTCGTGCAGGCGGCGGGTGCCGACCACGCTCGGGTCGGCGCTCCGCGCGTCGGCGACCGCCCCACCGCGCACCACGTTGTCGACGATGATCAACGAGCCGGGCCGGGTCAGCCGCAGCGCCCGGGCGAAGTACTCCGGGTTGCTCGGCTTGTCCGCGTCGATGAAGACCAGGTCGAAGGGCTCCACACCCTCGCGCTCCAGCTCGGCGAGGGAGTCCGCGGCCCGGCCCAGCCGGACTTCGGCGATCTTGCCGAGTCCGGCCCGCTCCAGGTTGGCGCGGGCCACCTCGGCGTGCTTCGGGTCGATCTCCAACGTGATCAGGGTGCCGTCGGCGGGCAGCGCACGGCCCAGCCAGATCGCGCTGTAGCCGCCGAGCGTGCCGACCTCCAGGATCCGGCGGGCGCCCTGGGTGAGGGCCAGCAGGTGCAGCAGCTTGCCCTGGTTCGGCGCCACCGCGATCTGCGGCAGCCCGGCCGCGTCCGCGCCGGCCGTGGCGGCCTCCAGGACGGGATCGGGACCGATCAGGGTCTCGGAGAAGTACTCGTCGACCGCGTCCCACTGCTGCTGGCTCACCGGGCCTCCACACGCCGCTTCGTCACCGCCGGGATTCCCGCCGATGCTACCGCGTGCCGGCCGGGTCTCACGGCCCGGGTCGACGCGGCCCGGGTCGACGCTTCCGGGGTCGACGCTTCCGGGGTCAGCGCGGTTCAGTCCGCCGCGGGCGCCACGGCAGGCGTCGGCGTCACGTGCGCCCCGGGGCCGGCGGCCTCCTGGCCGGTCGGGACGGCGACGGGCTCGTCCGCACCGGGCGCACCGGGCGCCGCGGACTCCGGCGCCCCACCGGTCAGCCCCTGCGCCTCGGCCTCCGCCCTGGCCTTGCCGGCGCGGCGCTTCAGCAGCCAGGCGGAGAACGCACCGCCCAGCGCGGCGAGGACCAGCCCGACCCAGGAGAAGCCCTTCAGCCACTGCTCGACGACCTTGCCGACGTGGTAGACGAGCAGCGTGGTGCCACCGGCCCAGGCCACGCCCCCCAGCACGTTGGCGATCAGGAACTTCCAGTACGGCATCCGCAGCGCGCCCGCGAGCGGCCCGGCGAAGATCCGCAGCAGGGCGATGAACCGGCCGAAGAAGACCGCCCACATGCCCCACTTTTGGAAGGACCGCTCGGCGCTCGCCAGATGTTCCGGCCCGAAGTGCCGGGGGAACCTCCGGCCCAGCTTCTCGAACAGCGGCTTGCCTCCCCGGCGCCCGATCGAGTAGCCGATCGAGTCCCCGATGATGGCGCCGAGGATCGCGCAGATCGCGATCCACCAGGGGCTGACCACGCCGCGCGAGGCCAGCAGGGCCGCCGAGACCAGTGCGATCTCACCCGGCAGCGGGATGCCGAGGCTCTCCAGGCCGATGATCAGCGCGATCAGGGCGTACACCCAGCCAGGTGGGACGCTCTCGATCCAGGCGTCGATGTGCAAGGCCGGTTACCTCCGTGGCAGGACGAGACCGAGATCTCGCCGTCTCAAGACTGCGGCGGGTCAGAGTGGGTCAGGGCGGGGCGGAGCAGGGCGGGGCGGGTGCGGGTCGATCGGGGTGGCGTCCCCCGAAAGGGCAGCCTAATCCCCCGGAGGCCGATACCCCGAAGAGCGCCCGTGGCTGAGGACACACCGACCGGCTTGGCGGTTCCTTGATGATCTCTTGGGTTTTCCTTGGGCCACCGACTCCGTGCCCGGCCGCGGGACGGTCCCTGCGCCGGCCGCGGGCGGTTCCGCTCCCAGGTCGCCGGGCGTTCCCCGCTCCCGCCGCCGGACGACCCCTGCTCCGCGCCGCGCCGCCCCGCGGCCCGGCCCAGAGCCGGCGCCCGACGGACCTCGGCGCCACCACCGACGGCAGCTGCGCCGGGATCACGGGCAGGCCCACCCCTCAGTGGACGCGGTGGCGGGCAGCCGGAGTGCACCGAGCAGCGCCCCTGCGAGCCGGTGCACGCGTCGGCCTCGACGGCGGCACCCGCCGGCCGCCTGACGAGGCCCCGACGAGGTCTCGGCCCCGGGGCGGGGCCGGACCTCGCGGGCGTCACGCCAGCAACGGCACCTGCTCGGCCAGCCGCCGCACCAGGCGGTCCAGCCAGCCGCGGACGGTGGCCTCGTCGAAGAGGTCGGCGTCGTACTCGGCCAGGCCGGCCAGGCCGCCCCCCTCGGGGGTGAGCATCAGCAGCAGGTCCGACCGTGCGCTGCTGCCCGGGACGTCCTCGACCGACACGTCCAGGCCGGTCAGCTCCAGGACCGGCGCCGGGGTGGTCTGCACGACCAGCATCAGCTGGGGGAAGGACGGGGGAAGGGCCAGTCCCAGCGCCCGCAGGTTCTCCGTGACCAGGCCGAACGGGACGTCCGCCTGGTCGAGCGTGGTCGCCAGGGCCTCACCCGCCCGGTCGATCAGAGCGGCGAAGCCGCCCGGCGCACGGTTGGGAAGCCGCACCGGCAGGTTGGTGGTCAGCAGCCCGACCAGTTGCTCGTGCTCCCGGCGCCGCCGGTTGGCGGTCGAGAGCATCACCAGGGTCTCGTCGTCGCCGGTGAGTTCACCCAGCAGATCGCCCAGGGCGGCCAGGACCACGGCCGCCGGGGTGGTCGAGCGGCGGGCCGCGCAACGGTTGAGCGCCGCGGTGAGTTCGGGCGTCAGCGCGAAGTGCTGCACGCCGCCGTGTCCGGAACGCCGCTCCGGGCGGGGGCGGTCGGTGGGCAACGGCACCGTGAGCGGCAGCCCGTCGAGGCGCTCGGCGAAGCGGGCGGTGGCCCGGCGGACCGCCTCGCGGGTCACCACCGTCCTCTCCCAGCAGGCGTGTTCGATCATCGACCCCGGCTCGGGCAGCACGGCCAGGTGGTTCCCGTACAGCGCGCCGAAGTCCGCGAGCAGGGTGGCCAGCGACCAGCCGTCCAGCACGATGTGATGGATCGTCAACAGGAGGACGTGATGCTCGGGGGCCAGTTGCAGCAGTCGGGCCCGCAGCAGGGGCGGTGCGCCGAGGTCGAACGGGGTGGCGGTCTCCTCCCGGGTGGCGGCGGCCACCGCCTCCCCGCTGTCGCCCACCGCGGCGACCGGCAGCGGCAGGGCGTCGGGGGCGGGCAGCACCTGCTGGAGCAGACCGAGGTCGGTGGGCGTGTAGCGGGTGCGCAGGCTGCGGTGGCGGGCCGTCAGGGCGGTGAGGGCCCGTTGCAGGCGGTCGGGGTCGAGCGGGCCGCGCAGGGTGATCCGCTGGGTGATGTTCCACAGGCTCGGGTCGGACACCCGGCCGTGGCTGCGGTGCATCCGGGACTGCGCGATGCCGGCCGGCGCGGCGGCCTCGGCCGCGCCGTCACCGGTCAGGACGGCGAGCAGCCGCTGCCGCTCCCCCTTGATCAGGGCGACGAGGTGGGCGTCCATCGCCCCGGGCGGGGCGAGGTACTCCAGCCGGTCGCCCTCGGTGGAGAGGACGATCTCCCGTTCGTCCAGCAGCCGGACGAGCTGCTTCCAGTCCTCGGTCGCGGGCGGCCCGGCGGTCGTGGCGGGTGCGGGAGGCACGGCGGATGCAGGAGGCGGGGTGGTCACAGCGTCCCTCGCTCGAAGGTCTCGGCCGGCTCGGCGGTGCGGGCGCGGTCGGCCATGCCGCGGATGGTGGGGCGGCGGAAGAAGTCGAGGATGCCGATCTCCAGTCCGGTCTCCTCACGGACCAGGTTGAGCAGCCGGGTGGCGGCCAGCGAGTGCCCGCCCAGATCGAAGAAGGAGGTCTCCACGCCGGGGGCGGGGACATCCAACTCCTTGGCCCAGAGCCGCTGGAGGAGCTCCTCCAGCGCGGTGGAGGGGGCGGTGTCGGCGACCCCGATCGGTGCTGCCGGCGGCAGCGCGGCGCGGTCCAGCTTGCCGTTGCGGGTCAGCGGCAGGTGCTGCACGCGGGCCCAGAGCCGGGGCACCATGTGCTCGGGCAGCCGGTCGGCGAGCTCGTCGCGCACCGGGGCGAGCCCGGCGTCGGAGGCCGGTCCGCCGTCCGTGCGCCCGGCGAGGTCCGCAGCCCCGGCGAGCACGACGTACGCGGCGAGAGCGGTGCCCTGCGGGCCGTACTGGGCGACGACGGCCGCGCTCCGCACCCCGGGGAGGGTGCGCAGCACGTTCTCCACCTCGCCGGGTTCGATCCGGTAGCCGCGGATCTTCACCTGCTCGTCGACCCGGCCGAGGAAGTCCAGCGTGCCGTCCGGCCGCAGCCGGCCCAGGTCACCGCTGCGGTAGCGCAGGCCCTGGGGGGTGGGGATGAAGGCGGCTGCGGTCTCCTCCGGGCGGTTGAGGTAGCCGAGGCCGACCGAGTCGCCGAGCACGTGGATCTCGCCGACCGCGCCGTCCGGCACCGGACGCCCGTGCGGGTCGAGCAGTTGGACGCGGCTGCCGGGCACCGGACGGCCGATCGGGGCGTGGTCGGGGCTGTCGGCGGACAGCTCGATGCTGGTCATCGCATGGGTCTCGGTGGGCCCGTAGTGGTTGAACAGCCGGCACTGCGGGTTGTCGCGCAGGAACGCGCGCAGCGCCGGGGTGAACAGCAACTGCTCGCCGCCGGAGACGATCTCGCGCAGGTCGGGCACCGGGGTCTCGGCGAGGGCGCCGAGCAGGCTGGTCAGCGTGGTGTGGGGAAGGTGGATCCGTTCGGTGCGGGTGTGCCGGAGGTACTCGGCCAGCGCGCGGGCGTCATAGCGGGTCTCCTCGTCGACGAGGACGAGGGTGCCGCCGCCGGCGAGGGCGGTGAGGGCCTCCTGGATGGAGACGTCGAACCCGCAGGAGGCGTACTGCAGGGTGCGCAGCGGGCCGTGCTGGTCGATGTTCCAGTCGACCATCGTCTGCAGGCCGCGGTAGGGCATCAGGACGCCCTTGGGCCGGCCGGTGGTGCCGGAGGTGTAGAGGCAGTACGCGGGCGACTCGGGGTCGGGGTCGACGGCGGGCGGCGCGGGCGGCACCGGGCTGTCGTCGTCGGCCAGGACGGCGGGCAGGGTGATGCCGAGGCGGTCGGTGCCGGTGCGGGTGAGCAGGAGGGGCGCGCCGCTGTCGACCGCGATCAGCCGGCAGCGCTCGACGCCGTTCACCGGGTCGATCGGCACGTGGACCGCGCCCAGCCGGATCACCGCGAGCAGCGCGGCCACCTGGTCGGCGGAGCGGGGCAGCAGGGTGGCGACGGGGGTGCCGGCGGTGACCCCGGCGGCGGCCAGGCGCGCCGCCAACTGTTCGGCCCGGTCGGTGATTTCACGGAAGCTGACGGAGGTTCCGTCCGGGGTGAGGACGGCGGTGCGGTCGGGGTGCTCAGCCGCCGTACGGGCCAGCCGCTCGCGCAGCGGTACGGTGCCGGTCAGGGCGGGGGTGGCCGTCTCCCGCCCGCCGGACAGCAGTTCGGCCACCGGTCGGGCGGGGTCGGTGACCGCGGCGGCGAGCAGCTGCTCGAAGGCGGTCAGCAGGCGCTCGACGGTCTCCTGGTCGAACAGTGCGGTGGCGTACTCGACATGGCAGCGGATGCCGTCGGGCAGGTTGGTGAGGAAGAGGGTGAGGTCGAAGCCGGCCTTGTCGACGACGTCGTCCAGCGGGCGGGCGTCGAGGCCCGGCAGGTCGAGTTCGAAGAGCGCGTGGTTCTCGAACTCCACCATCACCTGGAAGAGCGGGTTGCGACTGGTGTCGCGGGTCGGGTTCAGCTCCTGCACCAGCACCTCGAACGGGAGCCGCTGGTGCTCGTAGGCGTCCAGTGCGGTGCTCCGGACACGGGCCAGCAGCCGTTCGAAGTCCGGCTCCCCGGACAGGTCGAGGCGCAGGGCGAGGGTGTTGACGAAGAACCCGACCAGGTCCTCGGTGCCCTCGTCGCGGTTGGCGACGGGCGTGCCGAGCACGATCTCGTCCTGGCCGCTGAAGCGGTGCAGCACGCCTGCGAACGCGGTGAGCAGCACCATGAACAGGGTGGAGCGCCGGGATCGGGCCAGCTCCCTTACCCGGCCGGAGAGTTCGCCGTCCAGCAGGCGGACGAAGGCGCGGCCCCGGCCGTCCGGCAGGGCCGGGCGCGGCCGGTCGGTGGGCAGGGCCAGTACCGGCAGTTCGCCGCCGAGGACCGTCCGCCAGTGCTCCAGGCTCGCCGTGTGCGCGCCCTCCGCCACCAGGGCCCGCTCGCGGGCCGCGAACTCGGCGTAGCTGGTGGGCAGGTGCGGCAGGTCGGGACGGCGGCCCGACTGCGCGGCTCGGTAGAGCTCGCCCAGCTCGCGGGTGATCACCACGGCGGACAGGGTGTCGATGACGATGTGGTGCATGGCGAGGACGAGCACGTGGCGCTCCTCGCCCAGGCGCAGCAGCCGGGTGCGCAGCAGCGGACCGGCGGCCAGGTCGAAGCAGTGGGCGCCCTCCTCGGCGACCAGCGCGCGGACGGCCTCCTCGCCGTCCCGACCGGCCGGGGCGTCCTCGACCACCAGCGGTGTGCCGGCGGCCGCCAGCACCACCTGGTACGGCTCGCCGTCCTGCTCGCGGAAGACGGTGCGCAGCGCCGGGTGCCGTTCGGCCAGGGCGTGCAGGGCTCCGGCCAGCGCGCGGTGGTCGAGCGGACCGTCCAGGGCGATGGCCTTGACCTCGTTGTAGCGGGAGCTGTCGGGCAGCATCCGGTGCAGGAACCACATCCGCTGCTGGGCGTACGACAGCGGGGCGCGCCGCTCGCGCGGCTGCTGGGCGGTGCGGCGCAGCTCGTCCAGGTGTGGCAGGCCGGCGGCGACCAGGTCGGGCGAGAGGCCGAAGTCGACGAAGGCGGCGATCTCGTCGGCGCCGGCGGCGCGCAGCGAGTCCAGGACGGTCTGCACGCTCTCGGAGGTGCCGATCAGCGCGCGCGAGGCGCAGTACCGCTCGTAGGCGCGCTCCAGGACGAACTCCAGGTCCTCCTCCGGGGTGTTCTCGAAGTCCAGGGTGAGGCCGAGGCTGTTGGCGACCTGCCCGAAGAGGGAGAGCGAGGAGCGCAGGTAGCCGCAGAACGGGCGGTAGGCCTGCTCGCGGGCGGTGGCGAGGTCGGCGCCGAGGTAGGTGTGCACCAGCACCACCACCCGCCCGGCCTCGGGGTCCAGGCCGTGCTCGGCCCGGGTGCGCCGGTAGAGGGCGACGTTGGCGGCCAGCTCCTCGACGCTCTGGGTCATCAGGTTGGTGATCACGCCGAGGTCACGGCGGGCGGCCTCGCGGAAGCTGTCCGGGTTGCCGACGATCGCCGTGTACATCGGCGGCAGGTCCTGGAGCGGCCGCGGGTGCAGGTGCACCTCGATCTCCTCGCCGTTGCCGCTGCGGCCCCGGTAGGGCTCGCCGCGCCACAGCGCCCGGATCGTGTCGACCTGCTGGTGCATCAGCTGCTTGTGGGTGCCGTAGCGGTCGGGGAAGAAGAGGAAGTCGTTGGGGTGCCAGCCGCTGGCGAAGCCGAGGCCGACCCGCCCGCCGGACAGGTTGTCGACCACCGACCACTCCTCGGCGACCCGGACGGGGTGGTGCAGCGGCAGCACGGCGCAGCCCGCGTTCAGCCGGACGCGCTCGGTCTCCCGGGCCAGGGCGGCGGCCAGCACCGAGGGGTTGGGGAAGATGCCGCCGAAGGAGTGGAAGTGCCGCTCGGGAAGCCAGACGGCGTGGAAGCCGTTGCGGTCCGCGAACCGGGCGCTCTCCAGGACGATCCGGTAGCGGTCCTCGGGCCGGGTGTCGAGCGGGTAGTCGCCGAAGAAGTAGAGACTGAAGTCGACCTTGCGGTCCGGATCACCGGCCGGCGCCGGGGCGGACGTCGGCGCTGGTGCCGGTGTGGGCGCCGATGTCAGTGCCGGTACCGGTGCGGGCGCCGGTGCCGGTGCCTGGACCGGTGCGGACGGCTCCGGCCGGGCCGCCGGTGCCGCCAGCTCGCGGCGCGACGCGGGGACGGACGGGACGGCGACCACGCGCGTGGACGGGAAGAAGCCGCCGCGCCGCATGTCCCGCAGGGACTCCCGGACGGCGTCGGCCACGAACTCGACGTCGCCGTCGGAGTGCGCGGTGGAGAGGAAGAAGTTGCGCCACTCCCAGACGTAGACGCCCTTCACCAGCAGGTGGTGGAAGAGCAGCTCCATGTCGGCGCGCGGCTCGAAGCGGAAGAGCGAGCCGAAGTGTGCCAGCCGGAGCGGGAACTCCTCCTCCTCGAAGAAGCCGTTGAGGCCGGCGGCCAGCTCCCCCGTACGGGCGTTCAGCCGCTCCTGCAGGCCCGGCCCCTGCTCCTTGAAGTGCCGCAGCACGGCGCGGCAGGCGGCCATCGACAGCGGGTGCTGGATGTAGGTGCCGCCGAAGAAGGTCGTCTCGTTCGGCGGGTGACTGGCGTCCCCGTACTGCCAGAAGCCGCCGTCGATGCCGTCCATCACGGCGGCACGCCCCGCGATGGCGCCGATCGGGAAGCCGCCGCCGAGCACCTTGCCGTACGTCGACAGGTCGGGCTCCACGCCCCAGAAGCCGCGGGCACCGCGCAGGTGCGGGCGGAAGCCGGTGAGCATCTCGTCGAAGATCAGCACGATGCCGCGGCGGGTGGTCAGTTCGCGCAGCTCGCGCACGAAGTCGGCCGGCTGCCGGGAGGGGTGGCGGCTCTGCACCGGCTCGACGAGCACGGCGGCGATCCGGTCCCCCAGCTCGTCGATGATCTGCAGGCTCTCCGGGGCCCCGTACTGGAGGACGATCAGGTCGGCGACCGCGCTGCCGGGGATGCCGATCGAGACGGGCACCGTCTCGCGGTCGGCCCCGTGGCCCACGGGGCGGCCCAGTGTGTGGTCGAAGTGCCCGTGGTACGAGCCCTCGAACATCACGATCTTGTCCCGCCCGGTGTACGCCCGGGCCAGCCGGATCGCCCCGGCGTTGGCCTCCGTCCCGGAGTTCGCGAACGCGACGCGCTCGGTGCCGGTCAGCTCCGCCAGCAGCTCGGCGGCCTCGCCGGTCTCCTCGCCGCGCGGGCCCAGCCGCAGCCCACCGGCCAGGTGCTCTCGGACGGCCTCCTGGACGAAGGCGGGCTCGTGGCCGAAGAGCAGCACCCCGAAGCCCATCGTGATGTCGACGTAGGAGTTGCCGTCGACGTCCTCCAGGCGCGAGCCCTGTGCGCGGCGGGCGGCGAGCGGGTAGAGCATCTCCTTGGTCGCCGACCGGAAGCCGACCACGGCCCGACTGTCGGCGAGCACCCGGCGGTGGCGCTGGGTGAGCGCCTTGGAGGCGGCGGTACGGGCGGTGAAACGCTCGACCAACTCGTCCAGGTGACGGCGCTGTTCACCGCTCAGGCCGCCGCCGGCCATCCCGGAGTCCCGGGACACCGTGACGCGCGGGCCGTGCACCTGCGGCGCGGCGGCGGGCCGGGCGGGAGCGTCCTGAGCGGGAGCCGGCACGAGCAGCGCGGCGGGCCGGGCGGGAGCGTCCTGAGCGGGAGCCGGCACGACCAGCGCCGCGGGCTGGGCCGGAGCGTCCTGTGCGGGAGCCGGTACGACCAGCGCCGCGGCGGGCTGGTCCGCCACGGCAGCGGCGGGGAGTGCCGGCGAGTGGAGAGGCGCCGATGCCGCGGGCGTGCCGGCGAGCAGGCCGAGCTGGTCGGTCATCAGCTGGGAGAACTGGCCCATCAGGGCGAGCTGGCGCTCGATCACCGCGGCTGCCCCGCCCTGTGCCGACGCGTCGACGGGCGCCGGGACGGCGACGGTCGGCCCGGCGGGCACGGTCACGGGGCCGACGGGGGCCGGGCCGACGGCGGTGGCCTGCACGGGCACCGGCACCGGCACAGGTGCGGGTACGGGTGCGGGTGCGGGTGCGGGTGCGGGTGCGGCGACCGGCTCGGGTATCGCCGGTGCCACCGCGGCAACCGGTACCGCGACAGGAATCGGTACCGCGACAGGTGCCGGTACCGCGGCCGGCGCCGGCGCGGGCACCAGGCCCGCCAGCGCTTCGGCGGTCATCCGCCCCGCGATCAGTCCGGCCAGCCGCGCCGGGGTGTCCGCGTCCTCGAACAGTTCGCGCATCGGGACTCGCACCCCGAAGGCCCGCTCCAGGTCCCGGATCATGTTGATCATCGACAGCGAGTCGGCCCCGAGGTCGAAGAAGGGATCCTCGGCACCCACCGCCTCCTCGCCGACGCCGAGCTGACGCGCGGTCTGCGCGACGACCCGGCTCAGGACCACGGCGGCCGCCTGCTCCACCGGGTCCGGCGCGGGGGTGTCGGTCATGACTGGCTCCTCCAGAACGGTGCGATCGGCTTCGGGTACGGCTTCGGGTACGGGTACGGCCGGCGATCCGGAGCCCGTCCGGGCTCCGGCCTCCGGCGGCGGGACGGGCCCGGCGTCGTCCCCGGGAGGCGTGAACCAGTGGTACGTGCGGTGGAACGGCCGGCCCGGCAGCGGTACGCGCCGAGCGGGCCCGTCCGGCCACCGCCGGGCGGCCGCGGCCGCGGCCCAGTCCACCGGCACTCCGTGGGTCCACAGGGTGCCCAGTGCGGTGAGCAGTTGGCGCTCCGGCCCGCGCCCGCGCCGGCCGCTCGGCACGAACACCGCCTGTGCGAGTTCGCGCCGGCCCAGCCCGCTCAGCGTGTCGTGCGGACCGACCTCCAGGAACAGCCCGTGGCCGAGCCCGTCCAGCGTCGCGAGCACCCGGTCGAAGCGCGCGGTCTCCCGGGTCTGGCGGACGAAGTGCCCGGGGTCGGGCACCGTGCCGGGTGCCAGCACCGCACCGTCGAGGTTGCTCACCAGCGGTACCCGCAGCGGGCGGAGGGCGAGCTGTTCCAGCCGGCCCCGGAAGGGTTCCAGCACCGGTTCCATCAGCCGGGAGTGGAACGCCCGGTCGGCGGCCAGCCGCTCGGTCTCCACCCCCTCCAGGGCCAGCACCGCCTCCGCCGCGGCCACGTCCCCCGGCCGCCCGGCCAGCACGCACTGCCCGGTGCCGTTCACCACGGCCAGGTCGACTCCGGGAAGCCGCTCGGCGAGCGCACCCAGCCGTTCGGCGGACGCGCCGGCCACCGTCATCGCACCGGGCTCGGTCGAACGGTGCATCAGCCGTCCGCGCACCCCCGCCAGGAAGAGCCCGTCGGCCAGCGAGTACGCCCCGGCCGCGTACGCCGCCGCGTACTCGCCCGCACTGTGCCCGGCCACCGCCGCCGGCCGCAGCCCGAACTCCTCCCAGAGCGCGGTGTACGCGGCCTGCACGGCGAACAGCGCCGGCTGCGCGGCCTCCGTGCTCCAGGCCTGCGCCTCGCCGTCGGGGGCCGGCTCCAGCAGCAGGGGCAGCAGCGCCTCGCCCCAGGCCTCGCGGTGCAGCCGGTCGCAGGTGTCCAGCACGTCCCGGAACACCGGGTACGCCTGGTACAGCCCGGCGGCCATGCCCCGGTACTGTGCGCCCTGCCCGGTGTACAGCAGGACGGGCGCCGGTGCGCCGCGCCCGGCGTCCCGAGCCGAGTGCGCCGGTCCGGTGGCGCGTCCGCCGACGAACGCGGCGAGCGTCTCGGCGAGTTCGGCGGGACCGGCGCCGGTGGCGGTGAACCGGTGGCGCAGCGGGCGACGCCCCGCGCCGAGGGTGAGCAGCAGGTCGGCCGGGCGCGGCGCGTCGTCGTCGCGCAGCCGGTCGAGCACGGTGGCCGCGAGCTCGGTCAGCGCCTGCGGGCTCCGGGCGGACAGCGGTAGCAGGGCGACGGGCGGCCCGGCGGCGTCGGCGGTGGCCGGCGCTGCCGCCAGGGCCGCCGGTGCCTCCTCCAGGATCAGGTGGGCGTTGGTGCCGCCGACGCCCAGCGCGCTGACCCCGGCCCGACGCGGGGCGTCCCCGGCGGGCCAGTCCATGACCCCGGTGGGGAGGACGAAGGGACTGCCGGCCAGTCCCAGGGCCGGGTTGGGCCGGGTCAGGTGCGCCACCGGCGGGATCGCCCGGTGGCGCAGCGCGAGGACGGCCTTGATCAGACCCGCCATTCCGGCGCAGGTGTCCAGGTGGCCGATGTTCGGCTTGACCGAGCCGAGGGCGCAGAAGCCCACCGCCTCGGTACGGGCCCGGTAGGCCCGGGTGAGGGCCTGGACCTCGATCGGGTCGCCGAGCGGGGTGCCGGTGCCGTGCGCCTCGATGTAGCCGATGCTTCTCGCCGGCACGCCCGCCACGTCGAGGGCCCGGCCGACCACGGCGGCCTGGCCGTCCACGCTGGGCGCGGTGTAACCGACCTTGCCCGCGCCGTCGTTGTTGACGGCCGAGCCGAGGATGACCGCGTGCACGGTGTCGCCGTCGGCCAGCGCCCGGTCGAGGCGCTTGAGCAGGACGGCGGCGACGCCGTTGCCGCCGACGGTGCCGCCGGCCCGCTCGTCGAAGGCCCGGCAGACGCCGTCGGGCGCCAGGATCGAGCCCTCCTGGTAGCGGTAGCCGGCAGCCTGCGGGATGTGCAGGGCGGCGGCTCCCGCGAGGGCGAGGTCGCTGTCGCCGGTCAGCAGTGACTGGACGGCCAGGTGGACGGCGACCAACGAGGTGGAGCAGGCCGTCTGCACACCGACGGCGGGCCCGGTGAGGCCGAGCCGGTAGGCGACCCGGGTGGCGGCGAAGTCGGCCTGGTTGCCGATCGCGACCTGCAGCGCCTCGACCGGCCGCGCCGGGTCGACGGCCGTGCCGACGGCGTGCTGGAGGTAGGTGCGCAGCGAGTACAGCGTCATTCCGGTGCCGGCGAAGACGCCGATCCGGGTGTCGGGCGCGTTGTCGCCGTAGCCGCCGTCGTCCAGGGCCCGGGCGCAGGTCTCCAGCAGCAGCCGTTGCTGGGGGTCCATCAGGGCGGCCTCGGCGGCGCTGATCCCGAAGGCCTCGGCGTCGAAGTGGCCGATGTCGGCGATCGGCGCGGTGACCGGGACGAAGTCGGGGTGGTCGTACTCCTCGGGTCGGATGCCGGCGGCGGCGAGCTGCTCGGGGGTGTACCGGGTGGTGCTGACCACGCCGTCCACGATGTTGCGCCAGTACTGCTCGGGGGTGTCCGCGCCGGGCAGGCGCAGCGCCAGGCCGATCACCGCCACCCGCCGGTCGGCGGGCACCACCTGCGCCGCGTCGGGGGCGGCCCGTACCTGCTCCCGGGGATCGCCGGCCAGGTGGGCCACCAGTGCGTCCACGGTGGGATGGCGGAACAGTGCGATCGGCCCCAGCCCGGGCGCGGGGCCGGCCGCCAGCGCGGCCTGGACCCGCATCAACTGAACGGACCCGAGGCCGAGTTCGTGGAACGCCCGGCCGGGGTCGACCGGCTCGCCGAGGACGGCTTCGAAGGTGTCCAGTACGGCGCGGCGCAGCTCGGTGGGCGCGGACTCCGCCGCGACGGGTCGGCGGGCGGCCTCGGCGGCGGGCGGTTCCTCCGCCTCGGCGACCAGCCGCGGCTCGCCCGCCAGCAGCCGGCGCCGGGCGGCGGCGCGGGTGGTGTCGGGACCGGCGTAGTAGTGACCGGGCGGAGCCGCCAGCAGCGCGGTGGCCAGCTGCCGGCCCTGCGCGGCGTCGAGCACGGCGATCCCGCGCTCGGCGGCGGCCTCGTGGTGGGAGGTCTCCCGGTTCATCCCGACCCCGCGCCACAGGCCCCAGGAGACCGTCCAGGCGGGCACCCGGTGCTCCCGGCGCAGCCGCTCGACGGCCGCCTCCAGGTAGCGGTTGGCGGCCGCGTACCCGGCCGAGCCGACCACCTCCTGAAAGCCGATCATCGAGGAGTAGCCGACGAACTGGGCGCCGGGGCGGGCCGCCACCAGCTCGGCCAGCGCGTCGGTGCCCGCGGTCTTGGCCCGGACGGCCTGTTCCCACCGCTCGGGGCCCAACTCCTCCAGCAGGCCGATCCGGTAGTCGCCGGCGAGGTGCAGGACACCGTCCAGCGGTGCGCCCCACGCCTGCTCGGCCTCGGCGACGGCAGCTGCCAGGGCCCGGCGGTCCGTGACGTCCGCCGTCCGGTACTCGACCCGGCCGCCGGCCCGCACCAGCCGTTCCAGCGCGGCGCGCCGCAGGGCCGGCACCGGCCCGTCCGCGTACGGGTCGGTGCGCCCGACGAGCAGCAGGTGCGGGCCGTACCGGCGGAGCAGCTCCGGGAGCAGCTCGCCTGCGAGCCCGCCCAGCCCACCGGTCACCAGCCAGCGGGCCCCGGGGGAGAGCAGGGTGCAGGCCGGTGCGGTGTCGTCGGGCGGGGCGAGCGGGCCGAGCCGGGGCACGTACGCGCGTCCGTCGCGCCAGGCGGCCTCCGGTTCGCGCCGCGGGTCGGCGAGGAAGGCCAGCACGGCCTGCGGGTCGGGCGGTGCCCCGGCGGGCAGGTCGAGGTGGCGGGCACCGGCGAGCAGTTGCTCGGCCCGGACCCCGGCGGTCAGGGCTGCGGTCAGCGCGGCGACCGGGCGCGGTACGTCACCGTCGGCGAGAGCGTGCAGCCCGGCGCTGACGGTGGTGAGCTCGACGGCCCCCGGACCGCTGCTGCCGTAGCGGTGGGTGAGCGTGCGGACCAGGCCGAGCAGGGCCTCGCCGCACAGCACCTCGTCGGTCTCGGCGGCCTGCGCCCACAGGTGCAGCACCCGCTGCGGGCGGCGGCCGGCGGCCTCCAGGTCGTCCAGCAACCGTGGCCAGCTCTCGGAGCGCCGCTGGTCGAGTGCGTAGCCGTCGCCGAGCCGGGTGTGGGAGTCCGCCTGCGACACCTGGACGGCGCCCGGCAGCAGGGCGGTCAGCGCGTCCGACAGGGTGCCGGGCCCGACGGGACCGAGCAGCAGGACGCTCTCCGGCGGTGCCGGGGCGGGGAGGGCCGGGGCGGGCCTGGGCTCCCAGGCCGGGCGGCGCACGATGTCCGGCAGCGTGCGGGCGTTGCCCTCGGCGAGGTCCAGCCGGGCGACCAGCGCGTCGAAGCCCCCGTCGAGTAACCGGGCGCGGATCGCGGTGCGTTGGATCTTGCCGCTGGTGGTGCGGGGGAACTCGGCGGCCGGCACCGGGAGCACCAGCGCGGCCGAGAGAGCGAAGCGTTCGGCCAGCGCGGCCCGCACGGCGCCGGCCACCCGGTGCGGCTCGCCCGTCTCCGGGGCGGGCACGAAGAAGACCGCCAACTGCTCGCTGCCGCTGCGCTCGTCGGGCACGCCGCACGCGGCGACGTGACCGGAGAGCACCCCGTCGACGGCGGAGACCACGTCCTCCAGGTCGTGGCAGAAGTGGTGGACGCCGTTGATGATGATGATCTCCTTGCGGCGCCCGGTGAGGATCACCTCCCCGCCACGCAGGTAGGCGAGGTCCCCGGTGTCGAACCAGCCGTCGGCGGTGGCGGATTCGCGGTCCGCCTGCGGGTTGTTGAGATAGCCGGGGGTGACCCGGCCGGAGGAGACCTGCAGACGCCCGATCCGCAGTTCGGGCAGCACGGTGCCCCCGTCGTCGGCGACTCGCAGCCGAGCCCCGGCGGCCGGGCGGCCCATCGAGAGGAAGCGGGTGGCGGGCTCGGCCGAGCCCTCGGGCAGCGGCCGGAGGTCTCCGGTGAGCGAGTCGGTGGCCAGGACCTGGACGGCGCCGGCCTCCCCGTAGCGCTTGTAGGTGACGATGGTGCAGGTCTCGGCCATGCCCCAGCCGAGCAGCAGGTGTTCGGGCCGCAGCCCGGAGGGGGCCAACCGGGCCAGGAACTCGTCGGCGACGGTCTCGGTGCACTGCTCGCCCGCGTTGATCAGGGACTTGACGGCCGAGAGGTCCCAGCGCCGCTCGGGGGCGACCCGCAGTGCCTCGGCGACCAGGCGGTAGCCGAAGTTGGGCGACCAGGAGTGCGCGGCGCGCCGGCGCTCCAGGGTGTCCAGCCACAACAGCGGCTCGGCGAGGACGAGTTCGGTGGGGATGTGGGTCTGGTCGCAGGCCGCCACGACGTCCCGCAGGTGGAACATCAGCAGGCCCGCGACATGGTCGAGCGGCAGCCAGTTCACGGTCGCGTCGCCGGGCGTGTAGCCCTCTTCGCACGCCCCCGCGACGTACTCCAGGATGCCCCGGTGGCTGACCTGGATCGCCTTGGACCGCCCGGTGGAGCCGGAGGACAGCTGCAGGATCGCGACGTCCCCGCTCGCGCCGTGCGGCGTGGCGGGCGGCTGCGCGGCGGAGCGGTCGACCGGGACCACCCGCAGCCCGGCCGCCTGCGGGTGGAGCGCGCCGATGCCCGCGAGCCCGGACACCGCCTCACCGGCGGCCAGCACGGGCGGGTGCTCCAGTGTCTCCCACGCGTTGACCAGCTTCTCCAGCACCGGGCCCGGGTGGTCGTAGCCGGGCGGGCGGGCCACCGTGACGGGCAGCACGCCGCCCAGCAGGCAGGCCCACAGAGCTGGGAAGTAATGCTCCAGGTCGGGTACTTGGAGGATCGCTCGATCGCCGGGGCGCAGGCCCGCCGCGGTGAGGGTGCCGAGCACGCGCAGCGCCCGGTCCAGCAGTTCGGGGTAGCGCAGGGTGGTGGTGCCGCCGTCGGCGCGCACCAGGTGCAGACCGCGCTCGGGGTGGAGCCGGGCGGCGCGCAGCAGCGCGTCGGGCAGGTCGGCGGGGCCGTCGGGCAGCGCCAGCAGGGGCGGCCCGGCGGCGACGGCCGGGGCGCCGGAGAGCGGCTCCGGCTGCGCCGCGGGCCCGGGGGCGGGGGCGGCACCAGCAGTGGCAGCAGCAGCACCGAACGGGCGCCACCGGCCGGAGAGTTGGCTCAGATGCTGCCGGGTGGGCCGGGGGTGCTCCTGCGGATCGCGGGCGGCGGCCAGGGCCGCGGTGTCCGGCCTGCCGTCGGCGGTGCGCGGTATGCCGTCCACCAGACGGATCTCGGCACCGGGGGCGTCCTCCAGCAGCTGCGCCGCGGCCCAGCGGCGCAGCCCGGCCCGGTCCCGGTCGTCGGCGGGCACCAGATAGGCGACCAGCTCGGCGCCGCCCTGTGCGCCGCCGGGGACGAGGGCACAGTCGGCCAGACCGGCGTGGTGCAGCAGGCGGCCCTCCACCACGTCGAGTCGGGGGCGGGCGGGGCCGTGGACGCTCATACGGTACCTTCCTGGGCTCTGCGGGCGGGAACGAGGTACGACGGGCGGGAGCGGAGGCGCTGCCGGCGGGCCGGGGCGCGCCGGCGGTGGGCGCGCCGCAGGGAGTGGGGCAGGGGTGCCGGAGACGGTGCCGGCTAACAGTCCGTGGGCACGGGGACGGCGGCCGGCCCGCGCCGCCGGCGGGCACCGATCCCCACCGTCAGCAGGAACCCGGCGGCCAGCGCGATCGGTACGGCGTGCGAGAAGCCGACCACGGTGAGCGGGCTGAACCGCTCCAGCAGCCCGGCGCTGAGAAGCATGCCGACGCCCATGCCGAGGCTCTCGGCACTGGCCACCAGCCCGAACGCCTGGCCGCGCCGGTCGTCGTCGACCGCCTGGATCCGGGTGGTGTAGGAGATCTCGGTGAAGCCGTCCGCGAGCCCGGCACCGAGTGCGACGACGAGGAAGAGGGGGGTCGGCAGCCCGGTGAAGGCGAGGATGAAGCAGGCCGACATCAGCGCGGTGCCCACCGCGAAGGCCCGTTCGCCGGGCTCCCGGCCGCGTTTGACCAACAGTCGGGAGACGAGCTGGTGGGCCCCCAGACTGCCGACCGCCCAGGTGGCCCAGAACAGGCCCAGCACCGCGGCCGGGTTGTCCGGCGACGTCCGGGTGGCGAACACCGGCAGGCCGATGTTGTGCGCGGCCGAGCCGAAGGCGTCGACCAGCCGGATGGCGACCATCGCACCGATCACCGGCAGGGAGCGCAGCAGCACCAACCCGGCGAGGCGCCCACCCGGCTCCGCCGCAGCCTGCCCGGGGCCGGCGTCGCGCGCGGCCCGGGTGCGCAGCGGCAGCCGCAGCACGACTGTGCCGAACACGACGAAGCTGGCCGCGTCGGTGAGCAGCGCGGCGTGGAAGCCGGCCCAGGCCACCAGCACCCCGGCGGAGGCGAACCCGAGCACCATCGCCGTCGAACGCCCGGTCACCAGAACGCCGTTGGCTCGAGCCCTGTGGTCCGGGCCGACCATCTCGGGCACGCTGCTGCGCAGGGCGACGCCGCTGAGCGTGCCGGCCGCGCCGAAGAGCAGGGCCAGCGGGTAGAGCACCGGGATCCGCAGGTGGTCGGGGACGATCGCGAGTGCCACCAGGCCGGTGGCCTGGGCGAAGGCGCAGCCGACCATCAGGAGGCGGCGGTCGAGGCGGCCGACGACGCGCCCGGCGAGCATGCCGGCACCGAAGCCGCCGAGAAGACGTAGCGTCAGATACCCGGCCGTGCCGAGGGCGTTGCCCGCGGCCTCGTAGGCGAACAGGCTGAGCGCGACCATGTTGAGCTGGCTGCCGTAGCTGGAGACGGCGTCCCCGACGGCGAGCCAGTAGAACGGCCTGGGCAGGCCGCGTGTGGCGGTACCCCGGTTCGGAACGGTGCGATCCCCCACGACGGCTCCATTGCCATATGACATTTCATGATGACATTTCATGTGGATCATAGGGCGGCGCTGTCGGCGGGATCAAGGGTTCGATTTCCCGCGGCGCTCAGACCATACGCCAGTACGCCGTCAATTCGAATGGAACGTTCAATTCCGGCCACCCCGGCGGCCGGGCGGGCCCGATCGGACGGGAACGCCCCGGCCGCCGCCGGCGGTTTCACGGGCGAGCGGCGGCCACCCGGTGCTGCGCGGCCCGGTGGCCGCCCGTCGGGGCGCGGCCCGTCGGCGCCACCGTCGCGCGTCGGCACACCCCCGGCAGGAAGGTTCGCTCCAGGTGACCCGGCGTCAAACCGCCGTGGTGGTAATCGACGCAACGGATGCGGATCACCGTGTCGTCCCGGCCGCCAAGTAGGCGGCCGCCGCGCGGAGGATCTCGATCGTCCTCCGCCGCGCGGGATTGTGCCGACGCAGCGGAATGAGCTCCCCGCGCTCGGCGCCGGTCGGCTCGCCGGGACCGCTCTCACCCCGATCGGCGCGGTCCCGCTTCACCCGGTCCCGCGACCCCGCCGGGCTCACCTGTCCCCGTGTCCCCGAGTCCCCGTGTCCAGGTATCCAGGTGTCCACCCGCAGGGCGGACTTCACGGGGTGGGTCCCACCATTTCGTCCGTCACGACCGCTCGGGCCGCTCGGTGAAGTCCAGGACGGTGACCGAGGGGCGACGGGTGGACAGCGGTGGGACGGTCAGCGCGAACGGCAGCAGGGCGCCCACCAGCCCGCGTCCGCCGGTCGGCCGGACGTCCCGCACCGCAGCCACCGCCGGGCCGGCGGTGCGGAGCTTGTCCCGCTCGCCCGCGTCCATCGCCCACGGCATCGGGGGCGCCTGGTAACCGCGAGTACGCACCTTTCCGTTCAGGGTGAGTCGACCGAACCAGCGCGGCACGGCGTCCAGCACCAGGGAGCCCCCCGGGAACCGCTCGGCGCAGCCGGCGATCAGGTCGCGGACCTCCGGCGGGCGCAGGTACATCAGCAGACCCTGGGCGGTGATCAGGACACCCTGGGCCGGGTCGACCTCGTCCATCCAGCGCGGATCGGTGACCGAACAGGCGAGCAGCCGCTGCCGGCGCTCGGCCGGGAGCAGCCGCTCCCGCAGGGCGATCGCCTCCGGCAGGTCGACCGAGAGCCACTCCGCCCGTCCGTTGTCCACCCGCCAGAACGTGGTCTCCAGCCCCTCCCCCAGAGAGACCACCGTGCCGCGCGGCTCCCGGGCCAGGAAGTCCGCCACCTCCCGGTCGAAGCACCCCACCCTCAACGCCTGCAGCTGGGACTGGAGGCCGCTCGTGCCGAACCGGTCGGCGAACGGATAGTCGATCCGCTCGACCAGCTCGACCGCCTTGGGGTCGCGGAGCACGGCATCCGGCCGACGGGCCTCGACGGCACGCTGGTGGAGCGTCCACAGGGCGGTCTCGGGCAGACCGGTCAGATCGGCCCCGACCGGCGAGGACGGCGTCGGTTCGGACCGCCCGGTGTCGGACGGCGCTCGGTCGGTCGGTGCCGGGTGGCGGGCGGTCATGGTCACGCTCCTCGGGACGTCGTGGCTGGACCCGCCGATTCTGCACCGCCGCCGGCCCCGGCCCCGGCGCGGCGCGCGGGCGGCGGGCAGACCCCGCCGGTCGCCGTCAGCCCACGCTGAACGCGCCGGCGGGCGGCGGCGGGGACGGTTCGGCGTGCTCGTCCAGGACCGGCCGGGCGCGGCCGACCAGGGACGTCAGGTCGTCCCCGTCGCACAGCCGGGCCGGGAACGGGTCGGCGGCCAGCAGCCGGCTGAGCTCGCGCACGGGGAGCGGCCGGTCGGAGCCGACCAGCAGGATGTTTCCGTAGCGGCGCCCGCGCAGCACCGGGGGCTCGGCGATCAGGCAGGTGTGCGGGAACACCGCCCGCAGGGTCGCCGCCTGGGCGCGGGCGAAGGCCAGCGGCGGGCCGTCCGCGAGGTTGGCGGCGTAGCAGCCGCCGGGGCGCAGCGCCGCGGCGGCGTGCCGCAGGAACTCGACGGAGGTGAGGTGGGCGGGCGTCCGCGAGCCGTGGAAGACGTCGGCGATCACCAGGTCGGCCGAGGCCGCCGGGGTGGCGGCCAGGGCCGTGCGGGCGTCCGCGACGGTGGTGGTGATGTCGACCCCCGGGCCCTGCCAGGGCAGCCGCTCCTCGACCAGGGCGAGCAGCGGGCCGTCGATCTCGGCCACCCGCTGGCGGGAGCCGGGCCGGGTGGCGGCCAGGTAGCGGGGCACGGTGAGCGCGCCGCCGCCGAGGTGCAGCGCGTCCAGCGGCACGCCGGCCGGGGCGATCGCGTCCACCAGGTGGCCGAGCCGCCGGGTGTACTCGAACTCCAGGTGGGTCGGGTCGCCGAGGTCGACGTAGGACTGCGGGGTCTCGTCGAGGGTGAGCAGCCAGCCGCCGTCCTGGTCGAGGTCCGGCATCAGTCTGGCGAGGCCGAGGTCGACCGCGCGCTGCACCGGGACGGGCTCCGCGAGCCCGTCGGTGTCGTTGTTTCTCGGCATGACGGCAGCATAGGCGCCCTGGTGCGGGCGGCGCCGCGCCCGCCGCGGAGGCGGTGCCGCGCCCGAGGCTACCGGCCGGTATCGTCGGTGCTCCCCGGATCGGTGGATCCCGTGGCGGCAGGTCAGAGCAGAGGATGGGTGGGTCCGACGTGGAGTTCCGAGAAGACATCCTGGGTGCCCCGTACGAGGCGGCCGAGCTGCCGCTGAAGTCCGACGAGGAGGGCGCGGTCACCGCGACCCTGGTCCGGCGGCTGGTTCCGGGGGCCCGGCAGGCCGTGCTGTACCTGCACGGCTACACGGACTACTTCTTCCAGACCAACCTCGCCGACCACTTCGCGGCGGCCGGGTTCTCCTTCTACGCCCTGGACCTGCGCAAGTACGGGCGCTCGCTGCGGCCGCACCAGTCGCCGAACTTCGTCCGCGACCTGGCCGCCTACGACGAGGAGATCGACGAGGCCGTCCGGATCGTCCGCGAGCAGGACGGCCACACCCGGCTGCTGGTCAACGGCCACTCGACCGGTGGCCTGGTGGCCGCGCTCTGGGCCTCGCGACGGGCCGGCCGCGGCCTGGTGGACGGGCTCTTCCTGAACAGCCCCTTCCTCTCCATGCCGGCCGGCGCCGCCGTGCGCACCCTGGGCGGGCCTGCCATCGACGCCCTCGGGCGGCTGGCCGCCCTGCGCAAGCTGCCGGCCCCGCTGAACCCGCACTACGTGCACAGCCTGCACCGCGACCACCGGGGCAGCTGGGACTTCGACCTCACCCTGAAGCCGGCCGAGGGCTTCCCGCTGTACGCCGGCTGGCTCGCCGCCATCCACCGCGGGCAGCGCGAGGTCCGCCGCGGCCTGCACGTCGACTGCCCGGTCCTGCTGATGGCGTCCACCGCCTCCACCGTCACCACCGGGTGGGATCCGGCGCTCCTGCACACGGACGCCGTGCTGCGCGCCGACGACATCGCCGCCCTCGCCCCGCGGCTGGGTCGCCACGTGACCACCGTCCGGATCGAGGGCGGCATGCACGACCTGGTGCTCTCCGGCGAGCAGGCGCGCGGCCAGGTCTTCGCGGAGCTGGACCGCTGGACGGGGGCGTACTTCCCGGTGGCGGCGGCGAAGGCCTGACGCCGCGGGCACGCCGGCGGTCTCGGACGGACGGTCGCGCGGCCCCGCTCCGTCCGGACCGGTCGTGGCCGTCCGGACCGGCCGCGGGGGTGGCGGCGACGGCGGGTGGCGCGGACCATGGCCGGGTGGAGCGGTGGCCGGAAGTCGCGGGTGGCGGCGCGGTCGACACCCCCGGGGTGCTCGACCTGGCGCCGACCCCCCGCACCGCCGTGGCGTGGGTACCGCCGGCGGAGCTCTGGCCGCCGATCCAGGACATCCGCTGGGAGCACGACCCGCAGATCCGCCGCTGGCCGCCGCACGTCAACCTGCTCTTCGGCTTCGTGCCCGAGTCCGACTTCGCCCGGGCGGCGCCGCTGCTCGCCGCCGTGGCGGCCGGCACGCCGCCGTTCACCGCGCGGCTGCAGGGGGTGCGCAGCTTCCGGCACCACCGGTACGCCACGGTCTGGCTGGATCCGGCCGCCGCAGGACCGCGGCCGTGGACGGCGCTGTACCGGGCGCTGGTCGGGCGGTTCCCGCGGTGCACCGGTCACGGGCACGGGTTCACCCCGCACCTGTCGCTGGGCCGGACCGGCGATC
Source organism: Kitasatospora sp. NPDC057015 (assembly GCF_042673745.1). Taxonomy (NCBI): domain Bacteria; kingdom Bacillati; phylum Actinomycetota; class Actinomycetes; order Kitasatosporales; family Streptomycetaceae; genus Kitasatospora; species Kitasatospora sp. NPDC057015. The sequence goes on along the minus strand of NZ_JBHUSG010000026.1, from coordinate 70,658 downwards.
CGCGGCGGTTGTCGGCGGAGTGCGAGGCCAGGCTCGGCGGGCGGTCGGCGACGGTCGGGGAGCTGACGCTGCTCGCGCGCCGGGGCGAGCGGCCGATGCTGCCGCGGGCGACGATCACGCTGGGGACGGGCGAGGTCCGGTGGCTCCCCGAGGCGGGCCCGGAGGGCCCGGCGGACGGCCGGCCGTGAACCGGTGCCGGCCGCTGCGAGCGGCCGCGGCCCCTCGGGCAGGCCGCGGAAGCAGCCCGGCCGGCGCGGCGTTGTCCAGGGTAGGGGCGGCGAGGAAGGCGCGTCGGCGCGCGGGGCAGCGGGGAGGACCGGAGCGCACTCCGGGGGCCTCGGGGCCGCCGCGGGACGTCAGAAGGGCCGAGCCGTGTCCGGTACTCCTCCCGAGCCCGACCGCTCCGCCGCGGGGCAGCCGGAGCTCGACCCGTACTCGCGGACGGTGACCGAGGTCGCCGCCGAGCTGACCCCGCGCGTGGCGGCCCTGCAGGTCCTGCGGCGCGGCCGGGGTGGCTGGTTCGCGTCCGGGACGGGCTCGGCCGTGGTGTTCACCGAGGACGGGTTCCTGCTCACCAACGCCCATGTGGTCGGGCACGCCGACGCCGGAACGCTCGCCTTCGGCGACGGCACGACGGCCCCGTTCCACACCATCGGCGCCGATCCGCTGTCGGACCTCGCCGTGCTCCGGGCGGACGCGGCGACCCCGCCGCCGGTGCGCCTCGGCGATGCCGCCGCACTGCTGGTGGGACAGCTCGTGGTCGCCGTGGGCAATCCGCTGGGGCTCGCGGGCACCGTCACCGCGGGCGTGGTGAGCGCCCTCGGCCGCTCGCTGCCGGCCCGGACCGGGACGGCCACCCGGATCATCGACGACGTGATCCAGACGGACGCCGCGCTGAACCCGGGGAACTCCGGCGGAGCCCTCGCCACGGCCGCCGGCGAGGTGGTGGCCATCACCACGGCGGTGGCCGGAAACGGACTCGGCCTGGCCGTCCCGATCAACGCCACCAGCCGTCGGATCATCACCACCCTGCTGTCCGACGGGCGCATCCGCCGCGCCTACCTCGGACTCGCCGGCGTACCCGCCGCGCTGCCGCCCGCTCTGCGGGCGCGGACCGGGCGGAAGGACGGGATGCGTGTCGTGGAGGTCGTGCCCGGGGCGCCCGCCGCCCGGGCCGGACTGCGGGCGGGCGACCTGCTGCTGACCGCCGCCGGCCAGCCGGTCGCCGACGCCCAGGCGCTGCAACGGCTCATGCTGGCCGACGCGATCGGGCGCCCGCTGGCGCTCACCGCCCTGCGCGGCGAAGCCCTCGTCGACGTGATCGCCACCCTCGCCGAGCTCCCGGCGGACGACTGATCCCACCGACCGGTCCCACCGACCGGTCCCACCGACCGATCGCGCCGATGCGAGGCGGTCCGACCCCACCGCGGTGCCTCCGCGACGGCCCGCGGCCCACCCGACCGGACGGGCGGCGGCGTGGTGGCCACACGGCCCGCGTGGCCGCCCCCGGCCGGAGAGGAGCAGGTCAGCGGGCCTGCGACGGTAGGGTCCGGCAACCGGCGGCCAGTGGTGCGGCGCCCGGCGAGGGCGATTCCGGAACCACCCCGGGCCGGGTTAATCCTGTGCCACCGGCATTTTCTGACCGGCTATACGTACACGCTCGGCGAGCGCGGATCCGTCATCTGACGGGTCCTGACAGGAGGACCGGCCCGGGCCCGGGAGCAGCACCTAGGCTCCAGGTCATGCCCACTACAACTTTCAGGCGCTTCGGCCTGTCCGCGATCCTGTCCCTCGTCCTCGGCCTGGTGTTCATGGCCGCCCCGGCGCACGCGGACTCCCCCGCCCTGTCGGTCAGCGCGAGCGCCTCGACGGTGTCGCCCGGCGGCTCGGTGAGCCTCTCCCTGACGTTCACCAACGTCCACGACACGCCCGTCCAGTTCATCTACCAGTCCGTCCAGCCGACCTGGCAGACCACCCAGGTCGCCGGCCTGAACTTCACGCTGAGCAGCAACACCGTCGGCTACACCGCTCCGGTCGCCCCCGGGGCGAGCACCACGGTGACGCTCTCCTACCAGGTCGCCGCCGACTCCGCCTGCGGCGTGCGGATCGACCTTTACACGTACCTCTACTACGAGTACCAGAGCGGCGCCCTGACCGAGTCGACCATCCAGGACCTGCCCGGCAGCGACGTCGTCTGCGTCTGACCTCCACCGACCCCCGCCCGGACCCCGCCGACGTGGTCCGGGCGGGCACACCACCCCCTGAACCCGTGAACCGATCCATCCCGCACCGGCCCCGTGGACACGGGGCCGGTGCGGCCGTTCACCCTCGACCGCAGCGGCGGCGGACCGCTCCCCCCGGGGCGGTCGGCAGCCGCCGGGGCGAGACAACCCTTTCCTCAATGTTCGCTCAAATCGCCAAATGCATCGTTGACTTGACCGAGCGTCACACCGTAACTTCGGGCCCCGGGGTTGGCACCGTTCAGTCAAAACAGTGCCTCGCCCTCGCTCGACGGTGCGGTCCGACCATGGACCGGACCCGTATCTCTGCAGCGCACACGCAACGTGGTGGGGGGACCCGTGGGCGACAGCGAGAAGAGACCAGCACACGGTGGCGACCCGGTACCCGACGGGGAGAGACCGACCCGCTTCACCGTCCTCGGGCTGCTGGCCATCGCGGACAGCCGTGAGGTCGCGGTACTGCAGCCCTCCAAACCCGCCGCCCTGCTGGCGGCACTGCTGGTCCGCCCCAACACCGTCGTGTCGGTCGAGTCGTTACAGCGGGTGATCTGGGGCGAGGAGACGCCCGCGACCGCGAAGGCCGCCCTGCAGACCTGCGTCCTGCGACTGCGCCGGCTGTTCGGCAAGTACGGCATCTCCGGCAACACCATCGAGGCGGTGCCCGGCGGCTACCGGATGGCCGCCGACACCGGGACCCTCGACCTGCTGCAGTTCCGCGCGCTGCTCGCCCGGGCCGCCGCGCTGACCGATCCCGGCGCCGAACTCGACCTGCTCCGCTCGGCCCTCGCCCTCTGGCAGCTGCCGGTGCTCGGCAACGTGCACTCCGACGTGCTGCACCTCGACGAGGTCCCGCGACTGACCGAGGAGTGGGTGCGCACCACCGAGCGGATCTTCGAGATCCAACTCGCGCTGGGGCGATGTCGCGAGGCGCTGGCCGAGCTCCGGCCGGTGGCCCACTCCCACCCGCTGCACGAGCGCTTCTGGGAGCAGCTGGTCGAGGCGCTCCACCGCACCGGGCGCCGGGCGGAGGCCCTCGCCGAGTACCGCAGGGTCGAGGAGCACCTGCGGGCCGAACTCGGGGTCGGCCCCGGACCCGCCCTGCGGCACCTCGAAGGGATCGTGCTGAGCGGCGAACCCTGGCCGGCCGGCCGCCTCCCCGACCGGTCCGCCGACCCCGGCGCGTTCACCCTCCTCGGCCCCGCCGCACACCCGCGACGGCCGGAGCCGGCCGAGGCTCCCGGCCTCCCGGACCAGCTCGACCGACTCGACGGCGTCGACCAGCTCGACCAGCGCGGCGCCGACCGGGGAGCCGGCCCCGGGATGTGCGCCCCCGCCAGCGGGGAGCTGGTGCTGGCCAGCCTGGTGCGGGCCGGGCTGCTGGAGGAGTGGCCGCAGGGCCGGTACCGGATGCACGAACTCCTGCGGACCTTCACCCGGGCGGCCACCCTCGGCCGCCGGCCCGCCCCACCGCCCCACCGCGCCGAGCGCCCGCCCGGCCATCGCACCGAACGCTCCGACCACTCGGAGCACCCCAACCGCTCAGACCACTCCGCAGAGCATTCCGTGGAGCGCCCCGCCGGCGCCCCGGAGCCGACCGAATCCCCGCGGCAGCCTGCCGCTCCGCTGCGTCCGACAGAGGTGTGAGGGCCCATGGCCGCGTACGAGGAGATCACCGACACCCGTCCACGGATCCGCCGTGACGTGCTCTTCAGCCGAACGCCGACCGGCGTGCTGTTCCACAACGCACACGGCGGTTTCAGCCTCACCACGAAGCAGGCGTACCGCTTCGCCTCGCTGATCGTGCCGCACCTGAACGGCCGCAACAGCGTGGCCGAGATCTGCCAGGGGCTGGGTGACACCCAGCGGAGCATGGTCGTCGAACTCGTCCGGGCCCTCTACAAGCGCGACTTCGCCCGGGACGCCGGCCCGGCCGTGCCGGCCGGCTCGCCGGGCCCGGCCCCCGAGGTCGCCTCCCGGTTCGCCGCGCAGATCGACTACGTCGACCACTACGTGGGCGAGGCCGCGAGCCGGTTCCAGCGGTTCCGGGAGACCCGGGTGGCGGTGCTGGGCGACGATCCGATCGCGCGCTGGTGCGTGCTCAGCCTGGTCCGCAACGGCTGCGCGGAGATCGGCGTCGCGGCCGGGGTGGACCGGCCCGGCAACGGGTTCGGCGAGGTCGAGGAGGAGGCGGCCGCCCTCACCGCGGCCGGCTGCCCGGTCTCGATCACCCGGCTGGGCCGCGCCGAGGGCCCGGCCGGACCGGACCCGCAGGGCCCCGACCGGGTCGGCCCGGCCGAGCTCGGCTGGGCCGACCTGGACGGCTACGACCTGGTGGTCGTCACCGGCGGACCGGACCGGACCGGCCACCTCGCCCGCCTGCTCGCGGCCGGGATTCCCGCCGGCCGCCGGCTGCTCGGGGCCTGGACCATCGGCGAGCGGGCCGTCATCGGTCCGCTGATGTCGGCGGACACCACCGGGTGCTGGACGTGCGCGGCCCTGCGGCTGGGCGCGAACACCGACCCGGGCGCCGCCGCGGACCTCTGGAGCGCGGTCGGCCCGCTCGCACCGCTGAGCCCCGGCGGCCCGCGGATCGGGCGACCGCTCGCCGCGATGATCGGCAACCTGCTCGGCTACGAGGTGTTCCGCCTCACCACCGGGGCGCTGCCCGCCGAGACCGACGGCCGGCTGATCATCCAGGACCTCGACTCCCTCGACGTGGTCGCCGAGCCGCTGCTCCCCCACCCGCGCTGTCCGCGCTGCGGCGACACCGCGGTCGCCGCCGCCGAGGGCGCCCGCAGCGCAGCGGCGGCCGGCACCCGGGACACCGACGCGCGCGGCACGGAAACGCTCAGCACCGCCGCGCTCGGCACGGAAACGCTCACCGCCGCCGAGGCCTTCGCCGACCTGACCGCTCCCGGGGCCGACCCGGAGAGCGGACCGCTGCCCGCCGACGGCGCCGCCGAGGAGGCCGCCGCCCAGGCCGCGCTCGCCGAGCTCGACAGCCGCGCCGTCCTGCTCCGGCCGAACGCCGGCGTCTTCACCGCCTACGCCGACGACGGCTGGGAGCAGACGCCGCTGAAGGTCGGCACGGTGGGCCTCTCCCTCGGCCACGGCGCCCGCCGCGAGATCTCCGCCTTCGACGTGCACCACGTCGCGGGTGCCCGGCTGCGCGCGCTGTACCGGGCGGCGGAGGTCTACGCCGAGCACGTCGTGCCCCCGACCGGGCTGCTGGGGGCCGCGGCCGCCCGGGCCGCAGGGTCCCCCCTGGTCGGGCCGCGGGAGTTGGCCATCGGTGCCGGCACCGGCGCCGGCACCGAGGACGTCCCGCTCTGGGCCCCCGCCCGCTCGCTGGTCGGCGGCGGGCCGGCCCTGGTGCCCGCCGCCGCGCTGCGCACCTTCGGCCCGTACAACCGCGACCGGGCCTTCGAGTCGACCGGCGCCGGGACGGGCGCGGCCGGCTCACCGGCCGGGGCGACCGCGCGCGGACTGCTCTCCGCGCTGGCGCACGACGCCCTGCGCCGGACTCTGCGCGGCGCACCGGCGGCCCGGATCGGGTTGGACGCGTTCCAGGACGACGCCGAACTCGTCTTCCTCGCCCGGTCCGCGAAGAACCTCGGGCTGGAGCTCGAACTCCTCGAACTCGGCGCCGGCGACGGCCAGGTGCTCCCGGTGGCGCTGGCCCGCGCCGTCGATCCGGGGACCGGCCACACCGACTGGGCCGTCGCCGCCGGCCTGCGGCTGCGCGGCGCGGCCCTGGAGGCGGCCCGCGACCTGCTCGGCACGGTCCAGCTCGGCCGGAACACGGCGGCCGGGCAGCCCGACACCGGCGACCCGCTGGTCCGCGAACTGGCCGCCGGCGCGCTGCCGCTGGGCACCGGCGCGCCGACCGACCCGGCCACGGCGCTGACCCTGCCCCAGGTGCTCGACCGGCTCCGGACCCGGGGCCGGGACGCCCTGGTCGCGCCGGTGGCCGCCGCCGACCTGCGGGCGGGCGGCATCACCGTCGCCCGGGTGCTGCTCACGGACGGGCCGACCGGTGCCCGGTGACCTGCTCGTCCGCCCGGCCGCCCCGGCGGGGCCGCTCGCGCGGACGGGGTACACCGGCCCGTGGGCCGAGCTCTGCGAGGCCCTGGCGGCCGGCCTCACCGAGGCCCTGACCCGGCTGGCGCCCGAACTGCGCCTTCAGGTCTGCGTCCTCGGTACCAGGGACGAGCTGGCCGTGACCACGCCCCCGGACGGGACGGCCACCCCGGTGTACCTGTACGGGCACCACGCGATCATCGGCCCCTACACCCCGGACGCCCCGGACGCCCCGTACACCCCGGACGCCCCGGCCGGCGCCGCCCCGGCGAGCGGCGCGGCGGCGGCGCCCTGTCCGCTCTGCCTGGCCCGACGCTGGCAGGCCGTCCGCTCCGGCCCGCTGCGGGAGGCGTTGGAGCTGGGCGGTGAGACTCGGGGCGCGGGCAACCCGCCGTGGGCGCTGCCCTTCGTCGCCGACGCCATCGCGGCGCTGGTCGCCGCCCGCCGCGAGCGGCCACCGGCCGGCCGGTCGGGCGGGCGCTTCCCCGCGGTCGACCTGCTGGACCTGGAGACGCTGCGGGTCAGCGGGTTCCCGCTGGTGCCCGACGCCGAGTGCCCGCGCTGCGACCGGCGGACCGACGACACCGCCGAGGGTGCCCGGATCGAGCTGCGGAGCCGGCCGAAGCCCGCGCCGGACGTGTTCCGGGTGCGCGACGCCGACGCGTACGAGCTGCCGCTGGAGGCGTTCGTCAACCCGGTCGCCGGGATGCTCGGGCCCTCGGTCGTCCCCGACCTGGTGTCGGCCTCGACCTCGGCCACGGTCGGCTGCTTCACCATGCGCTCCGGCGACTACCTGCGCGAGTGCTTCTGGGGCGGCCACACCGCCGGTTACCGGGCCAGCACCCGGGTCGGCCTGCTGGAGGGCCTGGAGCGGTTCGCCGGGATGCGGGCCCGCGGCAGGCGCACCACCGTGGTCGCCGCCTTCGACGACCTGGGCGACCAGGCCCTCGACCCGCGCACCTGCGGCCTCTACCCGCCGGAGTTCCACCACGGCGAACCGGGCGTGCGACCGTTCGCCCCGGACCGTCCGATCCCGTGGGTGTGGGGGTACTCGCTGCGCGACCGGCGCCCGCTGCTGGTACCGGAGATCCTCACCTACTACCACGCACCCGGCGGGCTGGCGAACCGGTTCGTCCAGGAGAGCTCCAATGGCTGCGCCTCCGGCGGCTGCCTGGAGGAGGCCGTCTACTTCGGGCTGATGGAGGCCGTCGAGCGCGACGCCTTCCTGCTGGCCTGGTACGGCCGGCTGGAGCTGCCCGAGCTCGACCCTCGGACCGCCGCCCGGCCCGAGATCCTCGCCATGGTCGACCGGTTGGAGATGTACGGCTACCGGGCCCGGTTCTTCGACACCCGGATCACCCTCCCCGTCCCGGTGGTCACCGCGGTCGCCGAACGGATCGACGGCGGTCTCGGCCGGCTCTGCTTCGGCGCGGGCGCGAGCCTCGATCCCGAGGCGGCGCTCTGGGCGGGCCTGTGCGAGATCGCCACCGACGCCGTCAACCTGCGCCGGCGCACCGCCCGCGAGGAGCCCCGACTGCGGGCGATGGCCGAGGACTTCGACCGGATCCAGGTCCTGCACGACCATCCGCTGGTGTACGGGATGCCGCAGATGGCGCAGTACGCCGACTTCCTGCTCGCGCCCGGGGCCGGTCGACGGAGCCCGGCCGGGATCGACAGCCTGCGCGCCGCCGGCCCGTCGGGGCTCCCGATGATCCGGCCCGGCGGCGACCTGCGGGCGGATCTCTCCGCCTGCGTCGAGGCGGTGGCCGCCGCCGGGTTCGACGTCGTCGTGGTCGACCAGACCATGCCCGAACAACAGGACCTCGGCCTGTGCACGGCGAGCGTCCTGGTGCCGGGCCTGCTGCCGATCGACTTCGGCCGCAGCCGCCAACGCGCCCTGACCATGCCCCGGTTGCGCACGGCGCCGCGGAAGGCCGGGCTGCGCTCCCGGGACCTGCGGACGGACGAGCTCAACCCGGCGCCGCACCCGTTCCCATGACCCCGCCGCCGACCGGCCCCGCCCCGGGCGCCCGGCCCGCACCGGCCCGGCACCCGACCGGTGCGCGGGGCCCAGGCCCCGAGCACGACCCTTCCGGACCCGACCCCGAGAGGACCGCCATGGGATACGCCCACGGTTACGCGAACGCGGTGATGCAGCGGGGCCGAGTCCCCATGGAACCGGCGGACTTCGTGCCCGACTGGGCCGACCGCCCGCGCAAGGGCAAGTTCTTCCCGCAGGCCGAGGACTTCCCGCTGCCCGACAGCGACGCGCCGCCCACCGCGACCGTCGAGCAGGGCCTCTTCGGGCCCGCCGCGGACGGCGGGTTCACCCTCTCCCTGCTCGGCGGGATGCTCCAGGACTCCTACGGGCTGACCGGCCGCCGGCTGGCCGTGCACGCCAACTCGGACCTCGGCACACTGCCGCACTACACCCACGCCAACTGGTCGCGCGGCACCGCGTCCGGCGGCGGGCTCTACCCGATCGGCATCCACTGGGTGGCGGGGCCGAGCGGCCCGCTCACCCCCGGGATCTACCACTACGCCACACCGCACCACTCCATGCAGCGGCTGCTCACCGGCGACCTCACCCCCGAGATCCGCGCCGCCCTCGGCGAGCGGCCGGGCGTGGCCGCCGAGAGCGACCAGTTCCTGGTGCTCGGCGTGAAGTTCTGGCAGAACGCCTTCAAGTACAACAGCTTCTCCTACCACGTGGTGGCGATGGACATCGGCGCCCTGCTGGGCACCTGGCGGCTGTGGGCGCGCGCCCGGGGCCTGCGGATCGGCCCCCTCCTCTGGTTCGACGAGGCCCGGATCGGACGCCTGCTGGGGTTCTCCCCCGAGGAGGAGGGCGTGTTCGCCGTCGTCCCGCTCCGCTGGCAGTCCCGGCTCGACGCCCCGCCGCCGACCGCCGGACCGGACGCCGTGCCGGCAGCCGCCCCCTCGGGGAGTCCGGTGCCCGCCCGGGTACGGCTCACCGACCGCGAACGGTCCCGGCGGGTGTTCGGCTTCGAGACCGTCCGGCGCATCCACGCGGCCACCCTGGAGCGCGCGACCGACCGCCCGACCCCCGCCGCACTCGCCGGAGCCCTGGAGCGCCCGGCCCTCCCGACCACCGGTGCACCGCTGCCGCTCCCGCCCGCCCGGCCGCTCGCGCTCGGCGTGCGCGAGGCGCTGCGGGCCCGCCGCAGCAGCTTCGGCCGCTTCACCGGCACCCGGCCCGTCGCCGCGGAGGACCTCGCGGCGACCCTGGCCGCCGCCGCGGCCGGCGCCGACCTCGGCGGCGACGGACCCGATCCGCGGCCGAGCGGCGGACCGCCGCTGGCCGGGCTGTACGTCTTCGTCAACCGGGTGGAGGGCGTCCCCGCCGGAACCTACGGGTACGACGCCCCGAGCGGCTCGCTGCGGCCGTTGAAGCCCGGCCCGCCGGGCGCGTTCCTGCAGAGCAACTACTTCCTGTCCAACTACAACCTGGAGCAGGCCGGCGCCGTGATCGTGCCGGCCGTGCCCACCGCGGCCGTGCTGGACGCCGTCGGGGACCGCGGGCTGCGGCTGGTCAACGCCGCGGTCGGCGCGATCTCGCAGGCGGTCTACACCGCCTCGGCCGCGCTCGGCCTCGCCTGCGGCGTCGCACTCGGCTTCGACTGCGTCTCCTACGCCGAGGAGCTCGGGCTCGACGGCCCGGGCGAGACCCCCTTACTGATCATGATGATCGGCCACGAGCGGCCGCAGCCGGCCGACTTCAGCCATGCGATCGCCTGAGCCGGTGGAGGAACGGGTGAACGAGCGAACAGCGGTGGACGGCCCGCGCCGGGCCACCCTGAGCCCCCGCTTCATGCTGCGCGCGGCGGGCCTCCCGGTCGAGGCCGTGCACGGCCTGCGCGGCCCGGCCACCCACCGGTGGGCGGACCGGCTGCTGGCCGAGGAGGAACACCTGGCCGGCCTCGGCGCCCGGCTGAGCGAGCCGCTGGCCGCCCTCGTCCGGGCCGCCCCCGACGAGCGGCTGCGCCGCCGGGTACTGGCCGTCCGCCGGGAGGTGTTCAACAACCGGCCCCCCGGCGACCTCTCCGACGTCCTGGACCTGGCGGCGCGGGTGGACGCCCCCACCGGGGAACTGCTCACCGACTGGCTCGGCGCACGGCACCGACTGACCGACCTGCACGCCCTGGGGGGAGCCGTCCTCCAGGACGAACTCACCCGCAGCCGGGCCGAGTTGCGCCGCCTCGCCCGGCTCCCGGTACTCCGGCTCGGCCTGCTGCTGGCCTCGCCGACCCTGGAGGGCAGACTGGACGCCTTCATCGCGAGCCCCGCCGCCGGCGCCGACAAGCGCAGCCGACGGATGGAGCGCTCGCTGCTCTCCTACCTCTACCGCACCGCCTGCAAGACCAGCCCGTTCAGCACCCTCACGACCGTGGCCCCGGGCACCTTCCGGCCCGCCCCGGAGAGTCCGCCGGTAGCGGGTCCGCCCGAACCGGCCGGCGGGCCGGTCGCGGACGGCCCGCGGCCCGCTGCGGCCGGGGACTCGCCGAGCGGCGCCGACCTGTGGCTCGGCGGTGAGCCGACCGGCCACGTCCGGCTCAACGTGGTCGCCCTGAGCCGACTGGCCGAGCTGATCGCCGCCGACCCGCGGCGCCGCCCCGACCTGCCGGTCACCCTGGCCTCCGGCTGGGCACTGGACGAGGACCGCGTCCGCTACGTCCGCCGCTCGGTGACGGCCGGCGACGACAGCGCCGCGGTCAGCTTCGACGCCGCCCAGGACCGCCTGTTCTTCCTGCGGCTCAGCGGCGCCCTGGAACAGCTGCTGGAGCTGCTGCGCAGCAGGCCGCTGATCCGGTACCGGGAGCTCGCCGATCTGCTGTCCGCGCGGACCGGCGCCGAGCCGGCGGAGTCCGAGCACTACCTGACCGCGCTGCTGGACCTCGGCATCCTCCAACTGCCCTGGCTGGCAACCGATGTGCACAGCCACGACCCGCTGCGCTCGTTCCAGGCCGGGCTGCGGGGCTTGGACCGCCCGTGGGCCGCCGCGATCGCCGACCGGCTGGACGGCCCCGCCGAGCACCTGGCCCGCTACCCGGCGGCCGACGCCGCCACCCGGCGCGCCCTGCTCGCCGCCCTGCGCCGCGATCTGCTCGCCGTCCAGAGCGAGTTGGGAGCGGCGGCGCCCTCGCTCCCGCAGACCCTGCTCTACGAGGACGTGACCGGCCCGCCGGTCGAGGCGGACGCCGCCGAATGGGCGAGGCTGGCGGCCGACCCCCTGGAGTCGCTGACCGGGATCCTGCCGGTCTTCGACGTGGCGCTGGCCCAACGGCTGACCCTCAAGGGGTTCTTCCTGGTCCGGTACGGCCGGGGCGGGCGCTGCGAGGACCTCCTCAAGCTGGTCCACGACTTCCACGAGGACATCTTCCACCAGTACCTGCAGTTCACCTCGGCCCGGCCGGCCGCCGGCCCGGGCGAGGCCCACCCGCCGGAGGAGAACTGGCTGGGGATGCCGGAGATCACCGCGCTGGACCGGGCCCGGGCCGAACTCACCCGCCGGATGAACACCCTGTGGGACGCCCGGCCCCCGGGCGCCGAGGAGCTCGAACTGGACGCCGCCGCGGTGCGCGCCGTCGCCGCCGAACTGGCTCCGCTCCCACGGGGGTTCGAGCCGTACAGTCACTTCCTGCAACTGGCCCGCCGGGACACCGACCCGCTGCTCGTCCTCAACAACTCGTACGGCGGCCTCTGCTTCCCCTTCACCCGCTTCACCCACTGCTTCGACCAGGACGGGGACGGCGGGCCCGACCACCCCGACGGCGCGGCGGGCGCGGTGCGGGCAGCGGCGGCGACCGGCCTGTCCGGCGGGCTCCGGGAGACGCTGCGCGGCCTGCTCCCGCCCGGCGCCGTCTTCGCCGAGGTCACCGCCGGCGCGGCCACCACCAACCTCAACCTCCACGCCCGGCTGACCGACTACGAGATCGTCTGCCCCGGTGAGACCAGCACCGCGCCCGAGTCCGCCCGGATCAGCCTCGACGACCTCTCCGTGGAGCACGACCCGGTGGCGGACCGGCTGCTCCTGCGCTCACGACGGCTCGGCCGCGAGGTCGTCCCGCTCTACCTGGGCTACCTCGTCCCGATGGTGCTGCCGGAGATCCCCCGGACCCTGCTGCTGTTGTCCCCCACCTCGCGGGTCACCCCCGAGGTCTGGCGCGGAGTGCCGGCCGGCCCGGCGACGGACGGTGTCAGCCACCGGCCGCGTCTGCGCCACGGCAGCCTCGTCCTGCACCGGCGCTCCTGGACGGCCGAGCCCGGCGCGCTGCCCGAGCCGCGGCCCGGGGCCGGCGAGCCCGAACGCTACCTGGACTGGCAGCGCTGGCGGCGCCGGCACGCGCTGCCCGAGCAGGTCTTCGCCCGGGTGCACGCCCGGCCCGCCGACGGCGCGGCCGGCGGCTGGCAGGGCTCGTCCAAGCCCCAGTACGTCGACTTCGCCGGCCCGCTGTCACTGATGGCACTGGACGGCCTGCTCGCCGCGGGCGCGGGCCGGGTCGTCTTCGAGGAGATGCTGCCCGGCGAGGACGCCCTGCACGTGCGCTCCCCGCAGGGCCGGCACGTCGCCGAGCTGGCCGTAGAGACCGTCCCCCGCGCAGCGCCCGCCGCCGCGCCAGAGCAGCAGGGAGCGCAGGGCCTTGACTGACACCGACGTACCCGCCGGCACCCCGACGACCGGCCCGGGCGCGCGACCCGGGCCCGCGGCGGCCCCGGGCGACTGGCTGGCCTTCCACGTCTTCTACGCCGCGAGCCCGCGCCCGCTGCTGCTGGAGTGCGTGCGCCCGCTCACCGCGGAACTCGCCGAGGAGGGCCTGCTCGCCGGCTACTTCTTCATCAACTACTGGCTGGAGGGCCCGCACCTGCGGCTGCGGCTGCGGCCCTCCTCGCCCGCCGCCGCCCCGCTCGTCCGCGAGCGCGCCGAGGCGGCCATCGCCGCCTTCCTGCGCCGGCGACCGGCCCTGTACGAGGTCAAGGGCGGCTTCCTGGCGGAGCTGTACAACACCCTGTTCGAGCTGGAGTACCCGGAGGAGGAGCGCGGGCGGCTGCTCGGCGAGGACGGCCGGATGCGGCTGCGGCCGAACAACTCCTTCAGCGCCGAACCGTACGAGCCGGAGTACGGCAAGTACGGCGGACCGGCCGGCGTCGAACTGGCCGAGTGGCACTTCCAGCGCTCCAGCGACCTGGTGATCGAGGCCGCCCGGACGATGAACGTGCACCTGCGGACGGTGGTCCTGGGGCTCGCCGCCCAGCTGATGATGACGATGTCCGGCTGCTTCCTGCGCGAGGACGACGCCCTGCTGGCCTTCCTCGACCGCTACCACGCCTTCTGGAACGGCGCGTTCGCGGGCACCAACTACACCGCCCAGGACGGCTACGACCGGGCCTACGGCTCGATGGGCGCCACCCTGCCGCAGCGCTTCCGGATGATCCGGGAGGCCGTCGCCGACGGCGCGCCGCAGCGGCTGCCGGCCGTCCTGCGCGGCTGGGCCGAGCACTGCCTGGACCTGCGCGAACGGGTCCTGGACCTCACCCGGCGCGGCAACCTGGTGTTCCGCTCCTGGGACGGCACCCGGGACCTGCTGGTCGGCGATCCGACCGGGTCGCTCCCGATGCTGCTCTCCCCCTACCTGCACATGACCAACAACCGGCTGTCGGTGACCGTCCGGGACGAGGCCTTCCTCAGCTACGTCCTCGGCCGCGCACTGCGCGAGCCCAGTGCGGCGGCGGCGCCGTGAGCGAACGGGAGCTGCTCGCGCTGAGACCCCGGATCCGGCCCGGGGTGCGGATCAGCCGCCCGCTGCGGCGCGGCACCGCCACCATCCACCTGCTCCTGGAACCGGGCAGCGGCAGGCGCCTGGAGGTCGGGGTGAAGGAGGAGTTCATCATCACCCGCCTCGACGGCGCCCGGTCGCTGGACGAGATCGGCGAGGAGTACGCGCGGCACTTCCGCGCGCGCCTGGGCGGCGAGCAGTGGCAGCAGATGCTGCGGCTGCTGTACGGGCGCGGACTGCTCGCGGACGGCGCGCCGGCGCCGGCCGCCGAGCCGCCCCCGGCGCCCCGGTCCACGCTGCTGCGCGGCAGCGTCCGCATGGTCGCGGACCCGCCGGAGCTGCTGGACCGGATCCACCGGGCCACCGGATTCGCCCGCCGGCCCGGCTTCCTGGCGCCGCTGCTGGTGCTGGTGGCCGCGCTGCTCGCCGGCGTCGCCGCGGGGCTCGGCCGGCTGGTCGACGAGACGGCCGCCCTCACCCACCAGCCCGTGGCGCTGGCGGCGGTCGGCGCGACGCTCTGGGTGAGCCTGGCCCTGCACGAGGTGGCGCACGGCGCGGTCGGGCGGGCGTTCGGCGGCCGGACCACCGAGATGGGGCTGCGCCGGTGGCTGCTGGTGACGTACCTGTACTGCGAGATGGAGGACGTCCGGGTCTTCCCGCGGCGCCGGGAGCAGATCGCCACCGCGGGCGCGGGGGTGCTGATGAACCTCGTCCTCCTGCTGCCGGTCTACCCGGTCTGGGCGCTGCTGCCCGAGCACGCCCAGGCCCGCCCGTTCCTCGGCGGCCTGCTGCTGCTCGGCACCGTGATGGCGCTGGCGAACCTGCTGCCGCTGCCCCCGCTGGACGGCTACAAGATCCTCGGCTACGCCCTGGGCCAGGTCCAACTGGCGACCGACAGCCGCACGTTCGTCGCACTGCTGGCCCGGGTGGCACTGCGGCGCGACGGCGGGGCGGCCCTGGGTCTGCTCCGGGCCGGGTATCCCGTCCGGCTGCGGCTCGTCCTCGGCGGCTACGCGCTCGGCTGCGCGGCACTGGCCGCGGCGGCGCTGATCGCCACCGGTCCGCTCTGCCACCACCTGCTGCCGGCCCGCCTGGCCGGCCTGGCGGACTACGCCCCCGCCCTGCTGGCCGGCGCGGCGTTGCTGCTGTGGGCGGTGGGCATGCTCGCCAGGGCCGCCCGGCGGGCCCGCGGCGGTACGCCGTGACGGACCGCCCCGAAGCTCGCGGACCTGCCGCACCGGCCGCCCTGACGCACGACGATGGGGAGCACAGCATGAGTTCAGCCGGAAGTACGCCCGGCGCGGGAACGCCCGGGCCCGCCGTCAGGCTCGACGGCGTGGCCAAACGCTACGGGGAGGTCCGGGCGCTCGACGGGGTCTCGCTGACGGTGGGGCAGGGGGAGTTCTTCGGCATCCTCGGCCCCAACGGCGCCGGCAAGAGCACCCTGGTGGAGATCATGGTCGGGATGCGCCGGCCGGACGAGGGCACGGTGTCCGTCCTCGGGGCGAGCCCCTGGCCGCGCGACACCGCGCTGCTGCGCCGGATCGGGGTGCAGACCCAGGCCTCGGCGTTCTTCACCCGGCTGACGGCCGGCGAACACCTGGCGACCGTCGCCGCGCTGTACGGCCTCGACCGCGGGGCCGCCGGGCGGGCCCTGGAGCAGGTCGACCTGGCCGACCGGGCCCGGACCAGGGTCGACGACCTGTCGGGCGGTCAACGCCAGCGCCTGGCCCTGGCCACCGCGCTGATCCACCGGCCCGACCTGGTCTTCCTGGACGAGCCGACCGCCGCGCTCGACCCGCAGGCCCGGCGCTCGCTCTGGGCCCTCCTGCGGTCGCTGCGCGGCGAGGGCCGCACCGTCGTCCTCACCACCCACCACCTGGACGAGGCCGAGGCGCTCTGCGACCGGGTGGCGATCGTCGCGCGCGGCAGCGTGCTGGCCCTCGACACCCCCGGCAGCCTGGTGCGGTCGCTGGCCGCCCCGGCCCGGCTGCTCGTCCCCGCCGACCGGCTCACGGTGGCGGACGCGGAGGGCCTCGACGGGGTCGACCGGGTCACCGTCGAGGGCGGCGAGGTCGTGATCGAGACCAGGGCCGCCAACCGGGTCCTGGTCGCGGTCGGTGCGCTGGTCGGCATGGAGTCGGTCCGCACCCGCACCGCGACCCTGGAGGACGCCTACCTTCGACTGACCGGATCGGAGCACCGCCCGTGAGCGCCTACGCAGCGATGACCAGGGCCACCTGGCTCGCCTACGCCCGGGACCGCACGTCGGTCTTCTTCACCTTCGCCTTCCCGCTGCTGTTCCTGGTCGTCTTCGGACTGCTGTTCCGGGGCCAGAAGGTCAACGGCGACCTGGCGTACATCAACTACATCGCACCGGGCGTGCTCGCCTGGGGCATCGGCAACGCGGCGCTGTTCGGTGTCGCGTTCACCCTGATGCACTGGCGGCGCGACGACCTGCTGCGGCTCGTCTGGCGGACCCCGACACCGCTGCCCACGGTGCTCGCCTCCCGGTACGCGGTCGCGCTGGGCACCGGGCTGGTGCAGGCCGTCCTGTTCACCGGCGTGGCGCTGCTGCCGGTGTTCGGCCTGCACCTCAGCGCCTCCTGGCCGCTGGCACTGCCGGTGCTGCTGCTCGGGGTGACCGCCTTCGTCGCCGTCGGCCTGGTGGTCGGCGGCCTCGCGAACACCCCCGAGGCGGTGGCCGCGATCGCCAACTGCGTGATGGTGCCGATGGCCTTCCTCTCCGGTGCGTTCTACCCCATCGACCTGATGCCGGGCTGGCTGCAGGTGTTCTCCCGGGTGCTGCCGCTGCGCTGGTTCGTCGACGGAGTGACCGACGCGCTCGCCGGGCGCGGCGGCCTGCTCGGCCCGGCGACGGCCTGCCTGGCCCTGGCCGTCTTCGCCGGCCTCTTCACCCTGCTCGCCGCTCGGACCTTCCGCTGGAGCAACCGGAAATGACCCCTGACACCCTGCCGCTGGAAGCCGCCCGGGAGCAGTTGGCCCGCGCGCTGACCGCCCGGGCGGACGCCGCGGGCCTGCCCGCGCCGGCCGTGTCCGCCCTGGGCGGGACGGACGTCCTGGGCCCCGGGCAGGCCGGCCCGGCGCTGCTGCGGGCCGCCGCCACCGTGCACCTGACCGCGTCGGCCGTGCTGGTCGGGCCGGTCGGCGGCGCGCCGGACTCCCCCGCGGCGTGCGGGAGTTGCCTGGCGATGCGCTGGCAGCGACTGCGCAGCCGGACCGAGCGCGAGGCCCTGGAGACCGGGCTCGCCACCACGGCGGTGGACGCCCGTTGGCCGCGGCTGACGGAGTACGCGCTGGACGCCGTCTGGTCGCTGTGCCGGCTGCTGCTGGACCGGGACGCGCCGCCCTCCGACCTCCCCCGGGTGGGTCGGCTGGACCTGGAGACCCTGGAGGTCCGGGTCGTCCCGCTGCTCGCGGAGCCGCTCTGCCCCGCCTGCGCGGGGGCCGGCGAGGAGAGCGGCGAGGGCCCGGTGCTGCCGCTGCACCCGCGCCCGAGGCCCGGCACCGGCGGCTACCGGCTGCGCTCGCCCTCCTCGTACGCGCTGCCCGCCGAGGCGCTGGCCAACCCGGTCTGCGGGGTGCTCGGCGCGGGCACCTGGCCGGACGTCACCTCGCCCACCACGGCGCCGGTGGCGGGCAGCGTCTTCATGCGCGGCTACGCCGGGCTGACCGACGTGACCTGGAGCGGACAGGCCAACTCGTTCCGGGCCAGCCGCGACCTGGCCTTCCTGGAGGGCCTGGAGCGGTACGCGGGCACGCACCGGCGGCGCAGCACCGAGATGGTCCTCGACTCGTACGCCAACCTGGCCGGCGACGCGCTGGACCCGCGCGAGTGCGGCCTCTACGCGCCGCGCACGTACCGGGACGACCCGATGGTGAGCCCCTTCGACCCGGACCGCCCGATCCCCTGGGTGCGCGGGTGCTCGCTGCGCGACGGGCGCCCAGTGCTGGTGCCGGCCCGGCTCTGCTACTACAGCGCCGGCCTGGCCGCGGACAACTTCGTCTTCGAGTGCTCCAACGGCTGCGCCATCGGCAGCTGCCTGGAGGAGGCGATCCTGTTCGGACTGCTGGAGCTGATCGAGCGCGACTCCTTCCTGCTCGGCTGGTACGGCGGCGCCCGGCTGACCGAGATCGACCTCGACTCGTGCGGCGGCGGCGCGCTGCGGGCGATGGTCGACCGGGCGTCGCTGCAGGGGTACGAGGTGCACGCCTTCGACAACCGGGTGGACCTCGCGGTGCCGGTGGTCACCGGTCTGGCGGTGCGCCGGGACGGCGGGCCGGGAACGCTGGCGTTCGCCGCGGGCGCCGGGTTCGACCCCGGGCAGGCGGTGGAGTCCGCGGTCTCCGAGATCCTCACCTACCTGCCGCACCTGCCCGGGCAGGTGCGCGAGCGGCCGGCCGAACTCGCCGCGATGGCCGAGGACTTCGACCTGGTGCGCCGACTGCCGGACCACGCCGCGCTGTTCGGCCTGCCGCAGATGGCCCACCACGCCGACAGCTACCTGGAGCCCCCGGCCGTACGGTCGTTGGACGAGGTGTACGAGGACTGGGCGAAGGCCCGGCCGCGGACCGGGGACCTGCTGGACGACCTGCTGTTCTGCCGGGACGAGCTGGTCCGGGCCGGTTTCGACGTGATCGTGGTCGACCAGACCTCGCCGGAGCAGCGGCGGCTGGGGCTCAGCACGGTGTGCACGATCGTCCCCGGGCTGCTGCCGATCGACTTCGGCTGGTCGCGCCAGCGCGCGCTGGGCCTGCCCCGGCTGCGGACGGCGCTGCGGCGCGGCGGGCTGCGGGAGGACGACCTCACCGAGGCGGACCTGCGGCTGGTGCCGCATCCCTTCCCGTGAGCCCCGTCCGGGCCGCCCCCGCCGCCGCGGGCCCGGGACGGCCGCCGGCCCCCTCCGTGCGGAGGGGGCCGGCGGTCGGACGGCAGGCGTCAGGCGGTGCAGCTGGTGGTGCTGGTGGTGCTGGAGCAGGTGCTGGTGCTGGAGCAGCTGGTGGACGAGCCGAGCATGACCTCGCTGGCGTCCGAGTAGTCGCTGATCTCGAAGGTCTCCGACTCCAGGTTCAGGATCTCCTGGGCGAGGGAGGCGAGGTTGGTGTCGGCGATCATGTTCGCAGCCACGGGGACTCCTTCAGGGCGCGGGGAACCCGGCCGCACCGGCCGGGAAGGGCAGAGCACGGGCACCCGCGGGGTGGGCCCGCGACGCCACCCGACCTTTGTACGGGACGGCACTGGCAGACCTGCCTGCCGTCCGCTGTCACCTCACTGACACCGCAGGCCGGCGGCCTGCCCGTCCGGAAACCGGAGCCCGATTCGATGACCGCGCCAGCACCGGACGGCGGCCCCGACGACGGGACCGCGCGCGCCGCCGAGTTCTATCTCGGCCTGCACCGCGACCCCGAGCTCTCCGGCCAGGAGGAACGGACCGCCGCCGCGCTCGCGACCCGGCTCACCGCGGCCGGGTACCGGGTCGAGACCGGCATCGGCGGTCACGGGGTGGCCGGCGCGCTGCGCAACGGCCCCGGCCCGGTGCTGATGCTCCGCGCCGAACTGGACGCCCTGCCCGTCCTGGAGCGGACCGGCCTGCCCTACGCCAGTACCGCGCGGGCCCGGACGGACGAGGGCGAGGACGTGCCGGTGATGCACGCCTGCGGGCACGACGCCCACCTGGCCTGCCTGGCCGGCGCCGCCGCCGCGCTGGCCGCGGATCCCTCCCGCTGGCGCGGCACCCTGCTGGTGGTCGGCCAGCCGGCCGAGGAGACCCTGCGCGGCGCGCGGGCGATGCTGGCGGACGGCCTGTACCGCCGCTTCGAGCCGCCCTCCATGGTGCTCGCCCAGCACACCGTCCCGCTGCCGGCCGGCATGGTGGCCCACGCCGGCGGCCCGGTGACGGCCGCCAGCGTCACCCTGGAGGTCGTCGTGCACGGCCGCGGCGGGCACGCCGCCGCCCCGCACCTGGCGGTCGACCCGCTGCTGGCCGCGGCGGCGATGGTGCTGCGGCTGCAGGGCGTCGTCTCCCAGGAGTGCGGCCCCGCCGAGCAGGTGGTGGTCAGCGTGGGCTCGCTGCGGGCCGGCGGCCCGGCGAACGTCGTGCCGGACCGGGCGGTGCTCGGCGTGACCGTCCGGGCGTTCTCGGACCCGGTGCTGGACCGGGTGGTCGGCGCGGTCCGGCGGATCGTCCGGGCCGAGGCGCTGGCCTCGGGCTGCCCGACCGAGCCGACGGTGGAGATCACCTCCCGCTCGGGCGCCAACCTGCCCGACCCGCGGCTCACGGCGACCGTACGGGAGGCCCATCTCGGCGCGTTCGGCCCGCAGCGGGTGGCCGACTGGCCGCCGTCCATGGCCACCGACGACTTCCCGCTGTTCGGCGCGCCCGGCGCCGCCCTGCACGGGGTGCCGGACATCCGGACGGCGTACTGGATGCTCGGGATGGTCGGCCCCGGGCAGTGGGCGGCCGCCCCCGGGGCGACCGCCGCGCAGAAGCTGGCGGCGCTGCCTCCCAACCACTCGCCGGAGTTCCGTCCGCATCTCGGCCTGACCCTGCGCACGGGGATCGCCGCCCTCGTCACGGCGGCGACGGCGCTGCTGCCGCCGGCGGGCGCGGCCGACGAGGGGTGAACGCTGCCGGTAGCGGCGGCGGACGGACGCCACGGGGGGACGCGGCGGGGCCGGGCGGTGGCTGAACGGCCACCGGTCGGGCGGCCGACGGCGGGTGAACGACCGGCGGACGCCGCGCCCCACGGCACCGGAGAGCCGCCTGACGTGAACACCGACAAATCCCTCCCGCCGAAGGTCACGATGCGTCAGGATGACGGCATGGCAGATGAGACGATCACCCCCCGCCGGATCGCCGACGAGCACGTGGCCCGGGTCGCCGCCCTGGACCCGATGGTCTCCACCTGGCTCGGACTGCACCCCGAGGACCAACGCCAGCCCGACCTCTCCCCCGAGGGCTACCAGGCCGTGGCCGAGCTCAACCGGCGTGCCCTCGCCGACCTGGACGCGGCCGAGGCCGCCGCCGGCGCGACCCCGCCGGACCCGGCCGAGCAGGTCTGCGCCCGGCTCCTGCGGGAGCGCCTCACCGCCGCCCTGGCCGTCCAGGACGCCGGCGACAACCTCCGCCAGCTGCGCAACGTCGCCTCGCCCGTCCACCAGGTCCGCGAGATCCTCACCCTGATGCCCACCGACCGCGAGGAGGACTGGGCGGCGGTGGCCGGCCGGCTGCGCAACCTGCCCGGCGCACTGGACGGTTACCGCGCCACCCTCGCCGAGGGCATCTCCCGCGGGCTGCTCTCCGCGCCCCGCCAGGCCGCCGTGGTCGCCGAGCAGCTCACCGCCTGGACCGGCGAGGCGGCGGGCCGCGGTGGAGGCGACGGCTGGTTCGTCGGCTTCGCCGCGGGCGGCCCCGAGCGCCTGCGCCCGGAGCTGGACTCCGCCGCCCGCCGGGCCACCGCGGCCGTGGCCGGGTTCCGCGACTGGCTCCGCGCCACCTACCTGCCGGCCGCCGCGGGAGTCCCGGACGCCGTCGGCGAGGAGCGCTACCTGCGGGCCGTCCGCTTCGGGACGGGCGCCGACCTCGACGTGGCCGAGGCCTACGACTGGGCCTGGGAGGAGTTCCACCGGCTGCGCGGCGAGATGGCGGCGGAGGCCGAGCGCGTCCTGCCGGGCACCGGACCGCTGGAGGCGATGCGCCACCTGGAGGAGAACGGACACGCGATCAAGGGCGAGGAGGCCGTCCGCGACTGGCTCCAGCAGCTCATGGACGGCGCGATCGAGGCCCTCGACGGCACCCACTTCGACATCCGGGGGCCGGTCCGCCGGGTGGAGTCCCGGATCGCGCCGCCCGGCAGCTCGGCCGCCGCCTACTACTCCGCCCCCAGCCTCGACTTCAGCCGCCCGGGCCGCACCTACCTGCCGACGCTCGGCCGCGACACCTTCCCCACCTGGCAGCTGGTCAGCACCTGGTACCACGAGGGGGTGCCCGGCCACCACCTCCAGCTCGCCCAGTGGAACCACGTCGCCGACCGGCTCTCCACCTACCAGGTGACGCTCGGCAAGGTCAGCGCCAACCTGGAGGGCTGGGCCCTCTACTCCGAGCGCCTGATGGACGACCTCGGCTTCTTCGCCGAACCGGCCCACCGGCTGGGCTTCCTGGACGAGCAGATGCTGCGCACCATCCGGGTCGTCATCGACATCGGCATGCACCTGCGCCTCCCCGTCCCGGCCGGCTCCGGCTTCCACCCCGGCGAGACGTGGACCCCGGACCTGGCCACCGAGTTCATGGCCACGTACAACGGCAGCCCGGAGCCCACCCGGACCAGCGAGATCAACCGGTACCTGGGCTGGCCGGGCCAGGCGATCGGCTACAAGCTCGGCGAACGCGCCTGGCTGCGGGGCCGGGAGGCGGCCCGGGCGCGCCTCGGCGCCGACTTCGACCTGAAGGCCTGGCACATGAAGGCACTCTCCCAGGGCTCGCTCGGCCTGGACGACCTGACCGGCAACCTGGCGGCGCTGTAGGCGGGTTCGGGGATCGGGTGCTCGGAGGGGTGAGCCGGCCGCGGACGGCGGCCGGCCCGCCCCTCGGCGTCACCGTTCGGCCCGGAACTCCCGTGGGGCACGGCCGAAACGCTCGCGGAAGCGGCGGGTGAGGTGCGGGTGGTCGGCGAAGCCCGCAGCCGCCGCGATCTCGACGAGCGGCAGGCCGGTCCGCCGGATCAGCCGGGCGACGACGTCCAGCCGGACCGCCAGAGGCGGCGCGGGCCGTCGTGCGCGGCATCGAGCGCGGCCGGGACGTCGTTCCGGTCGGGGCCGCCCGGATCCTGCTGCCGCTGGTGCGGATCTGTCCGCCGGTCGCGAAGCGGATCCTGCGCGACGGCTAGGCGCCGGGGTACCGCAGCGGGCGTGGTCAAGAGGGCGTGCGGGTGCGGTGGTTGATCCGGGTCGCGGAGGCCGGCCCGGCCCGGTGCGCACGGCCGCGCGGGAGGCCGTCGGCCCGGACGGGCGATCTCGCCTCCGGGACGAACCGCGGGACTGACCGTCGGTCAGTCGCGTCGTCCCGCTCGTGTGTGGAACGAGTGAATTCCCTTCGGAGATCCACGTCCACGGTCGGGCGCGAGTAGTGGGAAGCACCGACCTTCACTAGGTTGTCGTCAAACCTTATTTTCCGGATTTCACTCGTTCGGGTGAATCCACAGGAAGAAGGAGCGGGTCTTTGGCCTCCCACCGCCGTCCCAAGCAGCCGACCCGCGCACGGGTGACGGTGCTCACCGCAGCCGCCGCGACCACGGTCGCCCTGTCCGCCCAGATGAGCGCGCACGCCGCGCCCACCACCCCCTCCAAGAAGGAGGACGTGAAGGCGCAGGTCGACCGGCTCAACGCCGAACAGGAGCAGGCCGCCGAGCGCTACAACGGTGCCAAGGAGCGGGCCGACCAGCTGCGCAAGCAGGCCGACCAGCTCCAGGACCAGGTGGCCCGGGGCCAGGACCGGATGACCCGGCTCCAGATCGGCCTGGCCGAGGTGGCCGGCGAGCAGTACCGCACCGGCGGCATCGACCCCTCCGTCCAGCTGATGCTCACCGCCGACCCCTCCGGCTACCTCCAGCAGGCCACCAGCGTCCAACAGGCCACCTCCAGCCAGGCGGAGGCACTGAAGGGCCTGGAGGACCAGCAACGCCGGCTCGACCAGCAGAAGATCGAGGCCGCCGCCGTCCTCTCCTCGCTCGACGAGACCACCAAGGACCTGAACCAGGCCAAGACGGACATCACCAAGAAGCTCCAGGAGGCGAACACGCTGCTCAACACCCTCAGCGCCACCGACCGCGCCTCGGTGCTCCAGGGCGACGGCCGCGCCTCGCGCGACGCCGTCCGCGTCGACCTCGGCACCCTGCCGCAGGCCGGCGGCTACGCCGGTGTCGCGGTCGCCAAGGCGATGAGCAAGCAGGGCGCCCCCTACCACTGGAGCTCCGCCGGCCCCGACCAGTTCGACTGCTCGGGCCTGATGGTGTGGGCCTACCGCCAGGCCAACGTCTCGTTGCCGCGCACCTCCCAGGAGCAGGGCAACGTCGGCGCCCGGGTGCCCTCGCTCGCCGAGGCGCAGCCCGGCGACCTCGTGATCTACGGCAGCGACCGGCACCACGTCGGGATGTACATCGGCGACGGGCTGGTGGTGCACGCCCCGCACACCGGCGACGTGGTGAAGGTGATGAAGGCCGACGCGATGCCGATCAACACCATCCGCCGGGTCTGAGTCCTTACCGCCGAGCGGGGAGGGCAGGGGGCGACCGGGCGGGCGCCGACCGGGGGCGACCGGGCGCCGGAGCGCGTCCACCGCCGGACGCGCCGCGGCGGATTCCGGACGGGGAACGGCGACTTGAGAAACCTTTGAGGTTCACAGGACTGCCGCGGACACCTGACGGTGCACCAGAATTGTCGGAGTCAGGTCAATCGATCACCCGGTGCAGCCCGTAGCGCCGCACCGGGCACCGAGGTCGCCGGCCGGCGGGCCGGACCGACGCCCGTCCGGGCGGCGCACCCGTCCCGCGCCTTGGCGGCGCGGCCACGGGTGCTCCCGGCCGGGGCGGGCCGCCGGGTGGTCGTCGACCGGACTGCCCGACGGCGCCGGAGTGGGGCCGGCGCCGGGTCCGCACGATCCCGCACCGGCCGCCGGCCGGACGCCGACCGAGGAGTCCCCGTGTCCTTCGAACCCCGTACCGTGCTCGACCCCGCCAAGCCCCACGCACTGGCACTGTTCCGGATCGTCACCGCCCTGCTGTTCTCCTGCCACGGCGCCGCCTCGCTGTTCGGGGTGCTGGGCGGCACCCGCGGCGGCGGCACCGTGCCGGTCGGGCAGTGGCCCGGGTGGTGGGCCGCACTCATCCAGCTGGCGGGCGGGGTGCTGGTGCTGCTGGGGCTCGGCACCCGGCCGGCGGCGCTGGTCTGCTCGGGCTCGATGGCGTACGCCTACTTCTCGGTGCACCAGGAGAAGGCGCTGTGGCCGATCCAGAACGGCGGCGAGCTGGCCGTGCTGTTCTGCTGGGCGTTCCTGGCCATCGCGGTGACCGGTCCCGGCACCCTTGCCCTCGGACGCTTGTTCCAGCGCCCGGCGGCACATGGCCGGGGCCTGGCCGCGGCCAGGAACCAGGCCTAAGGTCTGTCCGCGGTCTCGGGCCGGCACCGAAGGATCCGGCGAACCGGCGGTCCGTGGTCGCTGCTGTGGTTGCCGGTGATCGTCCTGGCCGCTCCGGTGCCGGCCGGTCCTGTGCTGGCCTGTCCGGAAGTGGCCGGTCCGGCCGCGGGGCGCTCGCGGGCCGGGCGCCGAGGTGACGCGTCGTTCGAGCGGCTTCGGGCGGGCTCGGGTCAGTACCGCGGATGCGGGACGCCGTGTGCCCCACCCGCCGGCCGCCCCCGAAGGGTGGCCGGCGGGCGGGGCGTTCGCCCGTGGTGCTCACGCGGCCCGTTGGGTCAGGTCAGCAGCCAGCTTCGGAAGTCGGCGTCGTAGCGGGTTCCGATGGTCTGCTTGAGGTAGGTGCGCGCCGCCTGCCAGGAGCCGGTGCGGTAGTACCCGAGGATCTTCGCCACGTCGCCGGGGTGCTTCTCCACCATGTAGTAGACGGCGAGGTAGCCCCAGGCGTAGATCCGGTTCTGGTCGTACTGCTGGGTGGTGTCGAACAGGGTGCTCAGGGCGTAGGTCTGCTTCGACGCCTCGGTGGCGGCCCAGGAGTTGAACACGCCCCGGTAGGTGTACGAGACGTACTCGGCCAGGCCCTCGATCCACCACAGGGTCGGCGTGGAGACATTGGCGTTCCAGTCGCCGTACATGTCGTACCGGCCGTCGAGGTAGTGCGTGTACTCGTGGTTGAGGTTCTTGATCGCGAAGGCCTGGGAGGTCTCGTCGCGGTAGGTGATGAAACGGGCCTGGTTCCCGGCCGCGGCGGGGTTGCCCTCCAGGTAGACCCCGCCGTTGTTGGTGTCGACCCCGTACAGGGAGCCGGCCAGCCGCACGTACTCGGAGCGCGAGTCGAACACCACGAGCTCCAGCGTGGTGTTCCGGTCGCCGCTGACCGGTTGGCCGCTGTCCTTGACGACCGTGTGGAAGAAGGAGTCCTGGCCGGCGAGGCTGTCGCAGGTGCCGGTGAGCTGCTGGGCGCTGAGGCGCTGGGCCCGGACGCGCAGTGTGGCACTGCAGGCGTAGTTGACCGGCAGGGTGGCGTCGGCCGCCTGCGTGGCGACCTGACTGGGCGCGCTGGAACGGGCGGCGGGCAGCGTGGAGGGGCCGGCGGGGCCGGATGTCGCCGCACCGGGGGCGATGGGGGCGGTGGTGGTCTGCGCGGTGCTCGCCGAGGCCGGGACGACCGTGAGGGCCGTCGCGGCGCACATCGCCAGCACCGGGACCGCGATCTGCGTGAGACGCCGGCGAACCGGGACTGCGGACATGGTTCTCCTTGGGGCTGTGGCGGCCGACTTGGGCAGGGAGTCCCGCCGTCGGCGTGGGGGGGTGGGGCGTGGGGGGTGGGGGCGGAGCGCCCGGTGGGGGTGGTCCCGGGCGCTCCTCGTGCCCGGCGACGGTTCACGCGGCTTCTGGCCGCGGCGGTGTCGATCGCCGAGTGACTGAACTGTGCGGGGCGCCCGAGACGGAGGCAATGCCGTACCGGCCGGTTCCGGATACGCAAACAAAGGCCGCTGCGACCCGGTGGAGGCCTCGGCGGTGGGGCTTCGCGGGTGTGACGGGCCGCCTTCGAGCCGGGCGCCCGACCACTCCGAGGCGATCCGTTCCCGCTGGAGCCCGGCCGACCCGTCCGGTACCCGGTGACGTGATTGATTGCGTATCCGGATCCCACCCGCCCGGATGGTCGACGAACCGTTCGCCGCCGTAGCCTTCGGTCGTCGGCCCACCGGACGCGCAGGAGCCGTCAGGCGATCCCTGGCCACCGGCTCGGTCGGCCGACCCCGTGCTCGGGCATGCGAACCGGGCCGGGTGCCGCGCCCGTCCGACCTACCCGGCCGACCGGTGTCGCGCCCCGCTCGCCAGGAGCCGGTCGCAGCGGCCTGCGGCACTACGGCGCGGAGTTCCCGCGGGTGCCCGAGCACTCCGGCCCGTCCACCACGGCCGAGCAGCCGACGTGCCCGCCACCCCCGGGAGCTCGGTGGGCGCGAACGCTCCGCGGGGCCGTCGGTGGGCCCGCGCCCCGACCGGGCACCGGACACGCCCCCACCGGGGAAGGCTCGTCCCGACACTCCCGTGCCGGCAGAACTTCCCGACCTGCTCCGCTTGTCAGCGGCTTTCCCGACGTGCTCCGCTTTGTCAGCAAGCCTTCCCGACGTGCTCCGCTCGTCGGGAAACCGAAACCGAGAACGAGGCGGCGACGTGACCACAGCCCACGGATTCGGCTGGCGGTCCCTGCTGGGTCGCACTCTTGCCGCTGAGAGTGCCGGGCCGGTGCTCGTCCTGGTGGAGGGCGCCGCCGGCATGGGCAAGAGCCACCTCCTCGGACGGCTGAGCGGCCTGCCCGAGGCGGCGGACGCGACCCGCGTGCTGTGGCGGTGCGGAACACCCGGGGCGCAGCCGCCGGAGGACGGCTGGCAGGGGCCGGTCCTGCTGCTGGTGGACGACGTGCACAGGGCGGACGAGACGGAGCGGGAACAGCTGCGTCGTCTGCTGGAG
Organism: Kitasatospora sp. NPDC057015; assembly: GCF_042673745.1. Classification (NCBI taxonomy): domain Bacteria; kingdom Bacillati; phylum Actinomycetota; class Actinomycetes; order Kitasatosporales; family Streptomycetaceae; genus Kitasatospora; species Kitasatospora sp. NPDC057015. The sequence goes on along the minus strand of NZ_JBHUSG010000026.1, from coordinate 42,854 downwards.
CGGCCCCGGCCCGGGCTGGCGGCTGTGCTCGCCTACCGTCCGGAGGAGTTGGCCGTGCCCGGTCTGCCGCTGGGTGCACCGGCCGCGGCGTACCCGCCCGAGCTGACGGTGCTCCGGCACCCGCTGGCCGCCTGGGACGAGGACCGCGTGCGCCGGGCCGCGGTGGAGGCGCTGGGCGAGCACTGTACGGCCGAGGCGGTCGGCAGACTGTCCGAGCGTTCCGGCGGGGTGCCCCGGGTGGTCGTCGATCTGCTGGCCGCGCTGCGCGTGCGCCCGGGGCCCGGGTGCACGGCCGAGGACGTGGACGCGGCCGGGGTGCCGGTGCGGCTGGCCGAGCTGGTCCTGGGCAGGACGGCCGTCCTGCCCCCGGCGCACCGGCCGATCGTCTGGGCGGCCGCCGTCCTGGGCGAGCCCGCCGGCCGGGACGAGCTGATCACCGTGTCGGGGCTCGGGCCGGAAGCCGGCAGGGAGGCCCTGCTGGCCGCGCTGGCGGGTGCGGCGCTGACCGACCTGGGCGATGCGTACTACGGGCTTTGCGCCCCACTGGCCGCACGTGCCGTGCACGACACCGTGCACGGGCCGCTGCGCCAGGAGTTGCACGAGCGGGCGGCTGACGTCCTGGCCCGCAGGCAGCCGGTGCCGTGGACCGCCGTGGCCCTGCACCGCAGGGCCTCCGGCCAGGTCAGCGGCTGGCTGCGGGCGGTGGAGCGAGCGGCCCGTGCCGCCGCGGAGTCGGGCGGCCACCAACAGGCGATCGCCCTGCTGGAGCAGACCCTTGCCTCTCCGCTGGTCCCGCCGCAGGTCCGGGCCCGGCTGGCGCCCCTGCTGGCCCGCAACGCCGTCGTCGCCCTGCGTTCGGACCAGACCGTCGAGGTGCTGACGCAGATCGTGCGGGACCCGTCCCTGCCCGCGGTCGTCCGCGGTGAGCTGCGGCTCGACCTGGCGCTCCTGCTCTGCAACCAGGTCGGCCGGTTCGCCGCCGGGTGGCGGGAGCTGGAGACCGCGGCGACCGAGCTCCGCGACGTCCGCCCCGATCTGGCGGGGCGGGCGATGGCCGCGCTGGCGATGCCGAACTGGCCGGGCCCCTCGATCGAGGTCCACCAGCGGTGGCTGCGCCAGGCCGTGGCGGTCGCGGACGCGAGCGGGGACGAGGCCCTGCGGGCGGCGGTCCTCGCCAACCGGGCCTCCTCCGCCCTGGACTGCGGTGACCGGGACGCGTGGGAGCTGGTGAAGGCACTTCCCACGGACAGCCCGGACCCGCTGTGCCGCCAGCACGCCGCGCGCGGCCTGTGCAACGCCGCGGACGCCGCCGTCCGGCTGGGCTTCTACGAGCGGGCGCGGGATCTGCTGGCCGAGGGCCTCGACCTCTCCGCCGAGAGCGGCGCCCCGTACATCGAGCACACCGCCCTGGGGACGCGGCTGCTGCTGGAGTGGTGGACGGGCCGGTGGGCCGGCCTGGCCGAGCGGTGCGAGGAGTTCGTGACCGCGACCGCCGACATGCCGTTCATCGCCTCCGACGCCCGCGTGGTGCGGGGCCTGCTCGCCTTCGCCCAGGGCGACTGGGGGGCGGCGCTCTCCTGGCTGTCCGGACGCGAGGCGATCGCGCCGGAGAGCATGCCCACGCCGCTGGCCGCGACGGTGTCCGGCACCCTGGTGCGGCTGGCGCTCGCCCGGCAGGACGTGCCCGCCGCGGCCGAGCTGGCCCGCACGGCCTGGTCGGACGTGGTCGGCAAGGGCGTGTGGGCGTGGGCCGCCGAACTCGCCCCCTGGGCCGTGGAGGCCACCGCACGCGCGGGCGACGTGCCGGCCGCCCGGGCCATGGTGCGGGACTTCGGGCAGGGCATCGAGAATCGCGAGATGCCCGCCGCCCGCGCCGCGCTCACCTGGAGCCGAGCCGCACTGGCGGAGGCCGAGGACAGGCAGCAGGAGGCCGCGGGCCTGTACCGGGAGGCGGCGGCGGCCTACGGGGCACTGCCCCGGCCGTACGCCCACGCCCTGACCACGGAAGGCGCGGCGCGCTGCCTGCTGGCCGGATCCCCCCGGCGGGCGAGCGGGCAGGCGACCGACACGGACACCCCGGCCGAGGAGTCCGTCGAAGCACCCCGGGCGGACGGAGGCAGCAACGCCACCGGCGGGGCAACGGCGCGCGCGATCGCCGAACTGGAGTCCTGCACCCGGCAGTTCGGCGACCTCGGGGCGACCTGGGACAGTGCCCGCGCCCGCGCCCTGCTGCGCACGGAGCAGCCGGCCAGGAAGGGGCGCCCACCCGGCCGCCCCTCGCACCCGGACGAGCTCTCTCCCCGGGAGGGCGAGGTGGCGGAACTCGCGGCGAGCGGGCTGACGAACCGGGAGATCGCGGCGACCCTGCACCTCTCCCCCCGGACGGTCGAGCAGCACATCGCCCGCGCCATGCGCAAGACCGGCACCCTCTCCCGGCACGACCTCACCCCCCGCCGGCCGTGACGGACCCCGAGGCGGCCTCGTACTCCGGCGCCGTCACGGCCCGCCGGCCCGGAGGCGGGGGCGCCGGGGCCCGGTGGACGACGGCGCCGTGCACCGCCTTCCTCAGCGAGTGGTCACGATGCCCTGGCCGCTGCGGACCACGAGGTCGTACGACCCGAGGAAGCTGTTGCAGTCCCAGGTGGCCACCGTCGCCCGCGCCCAGTCGAACGCCCAGCCGGGCCGCACTCCGCGGGCTCCCCAACCGTCCGGCCGTCTGAGGGGGATCGCCGTCCCCGCCGCCTGGGCGGCGAGCGCCGCCTCGCACGTCTCACGCGCGATCCGCAGGGCCTGCGACCCGGTGTCGGCCGGCCCGGTGAAGACGTGGTGGCCGAGCTGCCCGGGCCGGGTGGTGTTCCTCGTGGGGACGTCCACCTGGAAGTAGAGCCGGTCCATGACGTCATCTCCCTGTGTCGCGCCGTCGTACCGGCTGCTGATCCGGCCCGACCGGGTGCCCGGTCCGGGGCCCTCCGGTTACGGACCGGGCACCCGGTCGGCCGGCGGGAACCAACCTAGGACGCCACGGCGCGGGTGAATATCCGTGCCCCGGACATCGCCATACCTGCGAAATCCCGACGGCTCCGCGCCGCCCACCGCCCGGCACCGGGGGTGCGGACCCCGCCCGGCCGCCGGCCCGGGCTTCCTCGCGCCCGGCGTGGCGCGGGGGAACCGCTCCCGCACCGGAGCAGGTCGACGGATCGTCGGCGCAGGATCCGGCCGGGCGGCCGACCGGGGGTACGTCGCCCCGGCCCACCTCACACACCGGCCGCGTCCAGGCCGACGCCGAGGGCGTAGGTGACCGCCATCGCCAGCCCGCCGCCCAGCACGTTGCGCAGGACGGCCCGCCTGGGCGGCGCCCCGCCCAGGCGGGCACTCAGCAGGCCGGTGACCAGCAGCGCGCAGAGCACCGTGGCGGCGGTGGCCGGCGCCCGTACCGAGGACGGCAGCAGCAGGACGGCGAGCAGCGGGCAGAGCGCCCCGACGGTGAAGGAGACGAAGCTCGCCCAGGCGGCCTGCCAGGCGCTGGTGAGCTCCTCGGGGTCGATCTTCAGCTCGACCTCGGCGTGGGCGGCGAGCGGGTCCCGTTCGGTGAGCCGGACGGCGACCTCGCGGGCCAGTGCGGCCGGCAGCCCCTTCGCCTCGTAGAAGCCCGCCAGTTCGGCGAGTTCGGCCTCCGGGTCCTCGGCGAGCTCGCGCTGCTCCTGACGCAGCGCGGCCCGTTCGGAGTCGCGCTGGCTGCTGACCGACACGTACTCGCCGACCGCCATCGAGAGCGAGCCGGCCAGCATCCCGGCCAGGCCGGCGGTGAGCAGCGCGCTCTCGGAGGTGGTGGCGCCGGCCACGCCCATCACCAGGCCGGCGGTGGAGACCACCCCGTCGTTGGCACCGAGGACGGCGGCGCGCAGCCAGTTCAGCCGGGGTCCGAGCGCCCCGCCGTGCGACTCGGCGTGTCCGTCGTCCTCCTCCGGGCCGCTGCCGGGCCTGCCCGCTTCCTCGGTCTCCGGCACGCGGCCACCCCTCCGTCCGTCCCGCCCGGGCGGGCCCGCGGGCCCCGGTCCCCGTCATCCTCCCGGCCCGGCCCGGTGTTCCGGCCCAGCGACACACGGCGGGCCGGGGTTCCGTGCGGGCCGGGCGGGCGGTCAGACGCCGACGGACAGGTCGGCGGGCACGGTCAGCTCCGCGCCGGTGGCCGCGCGGACCTCCTCCACGGTGACGCCGGGGGCGAGTTCGACCAGCCGCAGACCGTCCGGGTCGACGTCGACGACGGCGAGGTCGGTGACGATGCGGTCGACCACCCGGCGGCCGGTGGCGGGCAGCGTGAGCTCCCGGACGATCTTCGGGGAGCCGTCGCGGGCGGTGTGCTCCATCACCACGATCAGCCGGCGCGCACCGTGCACCAGGTCCATCGCCCCGCCCATGCCCTTCACCATCTTGCCGGGGATCATCCAGTTGGCCAGGTCGCCGCAGGCCGAGACCTCCATGGCGCCGAGCACCGAGACGTCGATCCGGCCGGCCCGGATCATGCCGAAGGAGAACGCCGAGTCGAAGTACGCGGCGCCGGCGGCGGTGGTGACGGTCTCCTTGCCGGCGTTGATCAGGTCGGGGTGCTCCTCGCCCTCGTACGGGTAGGGGCCCACCCCGAGGATGCCGTTCTCGGAGTGCAGCACCACGTGCACGCCGGCCGGGATGTGGTTGGGGATCAGGGTGGGCAGTCCGATGCCCAGGTTGACGTACTGTCCGTCGCGCAGTTCGCGGGCGGCGCGGGCGGCGAGCTGGTCGCGGTCGAGCGGCATGGTCAGTTCTCCTCGGGGGCGGCGGGGCGGACGGTACGGCGCTCGATGCGCTTCTCGGCGGGGCCCGCGGCGACCACCCGGTCGACGTACACGCCCGGCAGGTGGACGGCGTCCGGCGGCAGCTCGCCGGGCTCGACGATCCGCTCGGCCTCCACCAGGGTGATCCGCCCGGCCATCGCGCAGAGCGGGTTGAAGTTGCGGGCGGCGGCGTGGAAGACGCAGTTGCCGTGGCGGTCCGCCACGGCCGCGCGCACCAGGGCGAAGTCGGTGCTGATCGCCTCCTCCAGCAGGTGCCGCCGGCCGCCGAACTCGCGTACCTCCTTGGGCGGTGAGGCCAGTGCGACCGAACCGTCGGCCGCGTAGCGCCAGGGCAGCCCGCCCTCCTCCACCTGGGTGCCGACGCCGGCCGGGGTGAAGAAGGCCGGGATGCCGGAGCCGCCCGCGCGCAGCCGCTCGGCGAGCGTGCCCTGCGGGGTGAGCTCCACCTCCAGCTCGCCGCTCAGGTACTGGCGGGCGAACTCCTTGTTCTCCCCCACGTAGGAGGAGGTCATCCGGGCGATCCGGCCGGCGCGGAGCAGCAGGCCGAGGCCCCAGTCGTCCACGCCGCAGTTGTTGGACACCACCCGCAGGCCGGTGGCGCCGGATCCGGCCAGCGCGTCGATCAGCGTGGAGGGGATGCCGCAGAGGCCGAAGCCGCCGACGGCCAGCGTCGCCCCGTCCGGGATGTCCGCCACCGCCCGTGCCGGGCTCACCACCTTGTCCATGTCCTGTCCTTGCCTTCCGTCCGGGGAGCCGTGTGGCCTCTGCCTCCCCCCGGCGGCGGGATCCGCGCAGGCCGGGGCGGTGAGGCCCTCCTCACTGTTCCGGCACCTCCGGCGGCTCGGCCATGTGCGCCCGCCACACGGTGCCGGGCCCAGGTGTTGCATCCGCCCACATGTCCGGGCCCGCCGGCCGCTCCTAAGGTCTCAGCAACCACCCACCATGACCCCACCGCCACCCGGAGCGTGACCCTCGGGAGCGTCCGCACGGACGGTCCCGCGCCCCGGGCGGCGGTGGACGGCACGAGCCCCCCGGGAGCCGACCACCATGCGCATGCGCACCGCACACGTCGTCCGTAGCAGACCCCTGCAGGCGCTCTCCCTGCTGACCGCCGGCGCCGTCCTCACCGGGTGCGCGGCGGCCGGCACCGCCGGCTCCGACAAGGCCGCCGCCGGCGACTCCTCACCCGTCAGGGTCGGCCTGGTCTACTCGCGCAGCGGCCCGCTCGCCGCCTACGGCAAGCAGTACCTGGACGGCTTCACCGCCGGTCTGGCGTACGCCACCAAGGGCACCGGCAAGGTCGCGGGCCACCCGGTCGAGGTCACCGAACAGGACGACGCGGGGGACCCGGCGAAGGCCGTCGCCGCCGCCAAGGACCTGGCGGGCAAGGGCTACCGGATCCTGGCCGGCAGCACCGACTCGGGGGTGGCGCTGCAGGTCGCGCCGCTGGCCGCGCAGAACAAGCTGCTCTTCGTCAGCGGCGCCGCCGCCACCGACGCCCTGACGGGCATCAACAAGTACACCTTCCGCTCCGGGCGGCAGTCCTACCAGGACATCCTGGCGGCGGGCACCCTGCTGCTCGGCGCCAAGGACAAGAAGGTGACCGTGCTGTCCCAGAACTCGGCCTTCGGCCAGGCCAACGTGGCCGCCGTGAAGGCGGCGCTGGAGGGGCAGGGCGCGACCGTGACCTCCGTCCTGGCGCCGCCCAGCGCGACCGACCTCACGCCCTTCGCCCAGCAGGTCAAGTCCGGTGCGCCCGACCTGGTGTACGTGGCCTGGGCCGGCGCCACCGCGCCCGCGCTGTGGACCGCACTGGACCAGCAGGGCGTGCTCGACTCCGGCAAGGTGGTCACCGGGCTGGCCGGCACCGCCTCGTACCCGGTCTTCGGCCCGGCCGCCGGCAAGATCTCCTTCCTGGCGCACTACTTCCCCGGCGCGGCGGGCGGCAACGAGGTCGAGAAGGCGATGCTGGACGGTGTCACCAAGGCCGGCGGCACGCCCGACCTGTTCAACCCGGACGGCTTCACCGCCGCCCAGATGATCGTGCACGCGATCGAGGCCGGCAGTGCCACCGACACCGCCGCGATGGTCAAGGCACTGGAGGACTGGCGGTTCGCCGGCCCGAAGGGCGAGGAGCAGGTCCGGGCCGAGGACCACGCGCTGCTCCAGCCGATGTTCACCGCCAAGCTGAACGGCCAGGGCGCGGACGCCAAGCCGGAGTTGCTGCACACCCTGCCCATGTCGGCGGCGGCGCCGACGGTCAAGTCGATCGCGGGCTGACCCGGTGGGATCCGCGAACACCGCCGCTCCGGGCGCCCCGGGCAGGGCGGCGACCGCCCCGCCCCCCGTGCTCCGGCTGCGCGGCCTCGGCTGGAGCGTGGGCGGCGCCACCATCGTCGAGGACGTCTCCTTCGACGTCCACGAGGGCGAGTTCCTCGCCTTCATCGGCCCCAACGGCGCCGGCAAGACCTCCCTGTTCAACCTGATCAGCGGCCTCAACCCGGCCGGTCACGGCAGCATCGAGCTCGACGGCGCCGACATCACCGCACAGCCCGCGCACGCCCGGGCCCGCCGCGGCCTCGGGCGGACCTTCCAGACGTCCAGTCTCTGGCCTGCCATGACGGTGGCCGACCACGTCCGGCTGGCCGCGCAGGCCGCCGGCGGCTCGTACCGGATCTGGCGACGCGCCGGCGCCTACCCCCGCCAGGTCTCGGACGTGCTGGAGCGCACCGGGCTCGGGCACCGCGCCGAGACCCCGGCCCGGGAGCTCTCGCACGGCGAGAAGCGCAAGCTCGAACTGGCCGTCCTGCTGGTCGGCGAGCCCCGCCTGATGCTGCTGGACGAGCCGATGGCCGGGGTGAGCGCCGAGGAGGTGCCGGCGCTCACCGAACTGATCCGCTCGCTGCACCGCGAGGAGGGGCGCACCGTGCTGATGGTGGAGCACCACATGGACGTGCTGCTGGGCCTCGCCGACCGCCTCGCCGTGATGCACCACGGCACCCTGCTCGCCCTGGACACCCCGCAGCGGGTGATGTCCGACGCCACCGTGCAGCAGGCCTACCTCGGGGAGGAACTGTGAACGCCGAACCCCTGCTGCGGGTCCGGGACCTGCGGGTCGTCATCGGCGGCCGGCACATCCTGCACGGGGTCGACCTGGACGTCCCGGCGAGCGGGACGACCGCCCTGCTCGGCCGCAACGGCGCCGGCAAGACCACCACCGTGCGCGGCGTCCTCGGCCTGGTGCCGCGCACCGGCAGCGTGCTGTTCGACGGCGCCGAGACCGTCCGCACGCCCACCCACGCCCTGGTCCGGCGCGGCATCGGCTACGCCCCCGAGGACCGCGGCGTGTTCGCCGGCCTCAGCGTGGCGGAGAACCTGCGGCTGGCGGAGCGCCGGGGCGCGGGCGAGCCCGCCTACGCCCTGGTGCACGAGCTCTTCCCGGAGCTGAAGCAGCGCGCCCGGCAGAGCGCCGGAACGCTCTCGGGCGGCCAGCAGCAGATGGTGGCGATCTCCCGCACCCTGCTGAACGGCAACCGGCTGATCATCGCCGACGAGCCCACCAAGGGCCTGGCGCCCCGGGTCGTCACCGAGGTCGCCCGGGTGCTGGAGCGCGCCGCCGAGGCGGTGCCCGTCCTGCTGGTCGAGCAGAACCTCGCCATGGTCCGCCGGCTGGCCGGGCACTGCGTCGTCCTCGCGGACGGCCGCACCGCCCACCAGGGCCCCGCCGACGAACTGCTCACCGACGCCGAGGCCACCCGCCGGCTGCTCGGCGTCGGACGCCACCACGCCGACGCCGCCGGCGCGCCGGCCGCCGCCACCCACACCGACAGGGAACGCTGATGTCGACCGTCGTCCTGCTCGCCCTCACCGGGCTGGGGCTGGGAGCGCTGTACTTCCTGATCGCCTCCGGCCTGTCGCTGATCTTCGGTCTGATGGACGTGCTCAACTTCGCCCACGGCGCCCTGCTGTCCGTCGGCGCCTACGGCACCTGGTGGGCCGCCTCCGGGAACCTGCCGGGCGCCGGCTCCGGCGGCCTCGGCTTCGTGCTGGCGGTCGCCTTCGGGACGGCGGTCGGCACGCTCGCCGCCGTCCTGCTCGAACTCGCCGTCATCCGACCGCTGTACGAGCGCCCGCGCGAGCAGGTGCTGGCCACCGTCGGTGTCGGCCTCGCCGTGCCGGCGCTGCTCTCGGCGATCTGGGGCACCGACGCCCGGCCGTTCCCCGGGCCGGCCGCGCTGAGCGGGACCTTCGGCCTGCTGGGAGCCCAGGTGCCGGTCAACCGTCTGGTGCTGATCGTCGCCGCGGTGGTCGTGCTGGCCGTGCTCAAGCTGTTCCTCGGCCGCACCCGGCACGGCCTCGTGGTCCGCGCCGGCGTCGAGGACCGCGCCATGGTCACCGCACTCGGCATCGACGTCCGCCGGGCGTTCACGCTGGTCTTCGCCATCGGCGGCGCGGCGGCCGCGCTAGGCGGCGCCCTCGGCGGCCTCTACTTCGGCTCCGTCGACCCGGGTCAGGGCACCTCGCTGCTCGTCTTCGCCTTCGTGGTCGTGGTGATGGGCGGCATGGGGTCGGTCGGCGGCGCGGCGCTGGCCGCGGTCGGCGTCGGACTCGTCCAGCAGTTCGCCAACTACTACACCACCGCCGGGCTCGGCGACCTCGCCGTCGTCGTCCTGCTCGCCGCCCTGCTGCTCGTCCGGCCGAGCGGCCTCACCGGGAGACTCGCATGACCACCGCCACACCGGAGAAGACCCGCGCGAGCACCCAGCCCGCCACCCCCACGGCCGAGCGGCTGCGCGCGCTGGCCCGCTGGTGGCCCGCCGCGCTGCTGCTCGTCCTGCTCACCGCACCGTACAGCTCGCTGCCGGTGCCCGGCCTGCTGGACGGCCCGATCGGCAGCCCCGGCAGTCTCCAACTGATCGCCCTGTGCCTGCTGTTCGGCGCCCTCGCCACCGGCTACGACCTGCTGCTGGGCCGCACCGGGCTGCTCTCCTTCGGCCACGCCCTGTACTTCGCCACCGGCACCTACGCCACCAACACCCTGATGCTGGAGGCCGGTCTGCCGTTCGCGCCGTCCGCCCTGCTCGGGCTGCTGGCCGGGGTGGCGCTGGCGGCGCTGCTCGGCTCGGTCAGCCTGCGGATGAGCGGCATCGGGTTCTCCATGGTGACCCTGGCGTTCGCACAGGCCGGCTCGATCCTGGTCGAGCGCGATCCGGGCGGCATCACCGGCGGCGAGGAGGGCCGGGCCGCCCCCGCCGGCCGGCTGCCGTCGGCCCTGGTCGGGATCGAGCACACCGCCAACCTGTACTGGATCGCGCTGGCCTACCTGGTGCTCACGCTGGCCGTGGTGCACCGGGCGGTCAACTCCCCCACCGGCCGGGTCTGGGAGGGCATCCGGGAGAACGAGCGCCGGGTGGAGGTGCTGGGGCTGCGCCCCTACGGGTTCAAACTGGTGGCCTTCGTGCTGGCCGGCGCACTGGCCGCACTCGGCGGCGTCGTCTACCTGCTGCTGACCGGCGGCGCCACCCCGCAGAGCACCACCTCGGACTTCACCCTCTCGCTGCTGGTCATGGTCGTCCTCGGCGGCTCCGGCACCCGCTGGGGGCCGCTGGTCGGCGGCGTCCTCTACACCTGGGCCGACCACCGCCTGGGTGACCTCGCCGGATCCGGCGCCGTCGCCGACCTGCCCGCCGTGCTGCGGGTCCCGCTCTCGCAACCCCTGTTCCTGCTCGGCACACTGTTCGTCCTGGTGGTCTACCTGCTGCCGGGCGGCGTGGTCCGCCTGCCCGGACGCCTGCGGGCCGCCCGCGACCGTGCCCGCCGCGCGGCCCCCTGACCGGGACGGCCGGGCGGCCGACCGTCCGAAGGAGATTGCCATGACGTTTGACGAGAGCACCGGCGGCCCGCACCTGCCGGTCACCCACCAGGTCGGCGGGTACGAGGAGTTGAAGGTCCCCGTGACCGGCGGCGAGCTGGCCGTGCTCCGTTGGCCCGCCGCCCGCCAGGACGCGCCGGTGGTGCTCGCGCTGCACGGGATCACCGCCAACGCGCTGTCCTGGGGCCGGGTCGCGCACCTGCTCGCCGGGCGGGTCACCCTGGTCGCACCGGACCTGCGCGGCCGGGCCGCCAGCGCCGCGGTGCCCGGCCCGTACGGCATCCCCGCGCACGCCGAGGATGTCGCCGCGCTCGCACGGGAGTTGGGCCTGGAGGGCGCCGTGCTCGCCGGCCACTCGATGGGCGCGTTCGTGGCCGCCCTCACGGCCGTGCGGCACCCGGGGCGCTTCGCGTCCGTACTGCTGGTGGACGGCGGTGTGGGGTTCCCCGCCCCGACCGAGCTGAGCCCGGACGAGCTGATCACCGCCGTGATCGGACCGGCGATGCGGCGCCTGTCGATGACCTTCCCCGACCGCGACTCCTACCGCGCCTTCTGGCAGGCCCACCCGGCCTTCGGCGCCGACTGGTCGCCCTGGGCCGACGACTACGTCCAGCGCGACCTGGTGGGCCGGGAGCCCGAGTTGCGCTCCTCCTGCCTGATCGACGCCGTACGGGTGGACGGCGTGGGCCTGTTCGGCCCCGAGGTACTCGCCGCCGTGCACGGGCTCACCCTCCCCACAGCCATGCTGTGGGCCGAACGGGGGCTGCTGGACGAGCCCCAGGGCCTGTACGACGAGCAGCGCTTCGTGGCCGCCGGGCTGGACCGCGCGCGCGTGCCCACCCACCTGGTGCCCGGCACCAACCACTACAGCCTGCTGGTCGGGGAGGAGGGCGCCCGGGTGGTGACCCGCCACCTCCTCGCGGCGGCCGGCCTGCCGGCCGAACCGGCCTGACCCCGGCCCGACCGGCACCGGCTGACCCGGGGCGGCCTCGGCGAGGCGGCCGGGGCGGGGCGGTGCGGGGACGGCGGGGCGGTGCATGAAGGAGGCGGGCGGCCCGGCGGGGCACCGGTCAGGGCGGCGGCGCGGACGGAGACACCGTCCGGGCCGTCGCCCTCGGTGCGTTGCGGCCGCCACCGCGACCGGAACACCCGAGGCGCCGGAGCGTCCCGGGCAATGGCGCGCCCTGCCATCCGTGATCGCCCGCAGTGTGCCCCGGCCACGTATCGGCCCAGGTCGGACGGGCCGTACCGTCCGGCATCAGCAACCGAGTGGGCGGCCCCCGCGCCGCGGTCCGGACCGACCGCGGTGTCGCCGCCTCCCCCACCCCACTCAAGGAGTTCCCGTGCGCCCCTCCCTCCTGGGCAGGTTCGTCAGACGCCTCGCCCTCACCACCGCCCTCGGGCTGGCCGCCACCGGGCTGGCCGCCACCGCCGGCACCGGACCGGCTGCCGCCGCCGGCACCCTCCAGCAGGTCACCGGCTTCGGTTCCAACCCCGGCAACCTGGCCATGTACGAGTACGCCCCGGCCGGTCTGGCCGCCGGCGCGCCGCTGGTGGTCGCCCTGCACGGCTGTACGCAGAGTGCCAACGACTACTTCTCGCACTCGGGTTGGCAGAAGTACGCCGACCTGTGGGGGTTCGCGGTGGTCTTCCCGCAGACCAGTTCGGCGAACAACAGCTCCTCCTGCTTCAGCTGGTTCGACGCGACCAAGGACACCCGGGGCAAGGGCGAGGCCGCCTCCGTCGTCCAGATGGTCAACACCGCTGCCGCCCAGTACGGTTCGGACACCCACCGGGTGTTCGTCACCGGCCTGTCGGCCGGCGGCGGAATGACCGCCGACCTGCTGGCGGCCTACCCGGACGTCTTCGCGGGCGGCGCGGTCGACTCCGGACTGCCGGCCCAGTGCGCCACCACGCTCACCGCCGCCTCCGGCTGCCAGCAGAACAACCAGAACCTCACCCCGGCCCAGTGGGGCGACAAGGTCCGCAACGCCAACCCCGGCTACACCGGACCGTGGCCGCGGGTGGCCATCTGGCAGGGCGGCTCCGACTACACGGTGTACCCCGTGAACGCGACCGAACTGCGCGACCAGTGGACCAACGTCTGGGGCATCGGCCAGAGCCCCTCCGCCACCCAGACCCTGTCCGGCGGCACCACGCTGTCCGTCTACAACGACACCGCCGGCAAGCCGGCCGTCGAGCTGTACTCGGTGGCCGGGATGGGCCACGGCCTCGCGATCGCCCCCGGGTCAGGCGCGGACCAGTGCGGCAGCACCGGCGCCTACTTCCTCAACACCATCTGCTCCACCTACCACACGGCGAAGTTCTGGGGCCTCGACGGCGCCCCCAGCGGCGGCGGCACCGGTTCGCTGCCCGCGCCGACCGGACTGGGCGTCACCGGCACCACCGCCAGTTCCGTCTCGCTCTCCTGGAGCGCCGTCTCCGGCGCCGCCTCCTACACCGTCTACCGCGACGGCGCCGCGGTCGGCAGCGCCGCGACGGCCTCGTTCACCGACGGCGGGCTGTCCGGCGCCACCTCCTACGGCTACACCGTCGCGGCGGTCGACTCCGCCGGGAACACCGGCGCCCGCTCCGCGGCCGTGACGGCCACCACCACCGGCACGCCGGTCCAGTGCTTCACCGCCAGCAACTACGCCCAGGTCGCCGCCGGTCGGGCCCACCAGAGCGGCGGCGTGGCGTACGCCAACGGCTCGAACCAGAACATGGGCCTGTGGAACACCTTCGTCACCCACACCCTGGCACAGACCTCCCCCGGCTACTACGTGATCGCGGACGCGGGCTGCCCGGCCTGACCCGCCGTACGACCGGACGGCCCGGCCCCCGTCGATCGGGGCCGGGCCGTCCGGTGCCGCGGCGCGGTGCGCGGCAGGTCGGGTAGCGTCGGGTCGGGGTCAGCGCACCGTGGTGAGCGCGCCGGCGGTGGCGCTCAGGCCGTTGACCCAGAGCGAGTTGACCCGGCTCCGCTCGGCGCTGTTCGGGTAGGCGTTGGTGCAGGAGGTGCCGGGGCCGCCGCCGGACATCAACTCGCTGCACGGACCGGAGTAGTGGTCCGGCAGTCCGAGCACGTGGCCGGTCTCGTGCGCCGTCACGCGGACGGAGTTGTACTGCTGGTTCTGCCGGTAGTCCAGGAAGACGTAGCCCCGGCCGTGGCCGTCGGTGCTCGCGTAGGAGCCGCGCGAGTCGTTGCCCTCGTAGTAGCGGAAGTCGGCATTGGTGCCCGAGCGCAGCTGGACGTTGGTCACCGAACCGTTCCAGATCTGGGCGCTGCTGGCTATCTGGTTGCGGAAGGTCGGCGCGCTGCTGGCGTCGTAGGTGACGACGACGGCCTTGAGGAACGGCGTGGCCGCCTGCTTGGCGAGCGCGGACTTCATCACGGCCTCGTAGAAGGCCTTGTTGCCCGCCTCCTCCTCGGCCGTGCCCGCGTAGGAGGAGGCGGTGTAGTTCTGGCGGGGAGCGGTGTCGGCGGACGCGGCGGACGCGGGCACGGCGGCGAGGCCAGTGCCCAGGGCCAGCCCGAGGGTCAGCGACAGGGAGATCATGGAGCGCTTCATGTGGGGGACTCCGTTCGCGTGTCCCACGGCCCTGGGGGTGATCGGTGACCGTGGAACGGCGGGTGAACTACTGATGCGCAGAGCTTCGTTCAGCCCGGCGGGCGAGCGGATGATGCCAATCGGCGATAGCTCCGACCAATATCCCGTCCACACACAACCTGCATTTGACATGTCCTTGGCGTTCTGTTGGCATCTCGCTATGCTCGGCTGGTGGAGCTCGACGTGAGACACCTCCGGGTACTGTGCGCGATCGCGGACACCGGCAGCGTACGAAAGGCCGCCCAGCAGCTCGGCATGACCCAGCCGTCCCTCACCACCCAGCTGCACCGCATCGAACGCACCATCGGCGGCCCGTTGTTCACCCGCGAGCAGACCGGCAGTCAGCCCACCCCCCTCGGCCACTCGGTGCTCTCCCGGGCCCGTCCGATCATCACCGAACTGGCCACCCTGGTCACCGCCGCCCGCCAGGAGGCGTCGGGCGCCGCGAAGCGGCAGTTGCGGATCGGGAGCGTCGGCAGCCGGGCCGTGGCCGCCTGGTTGCGCCGGGTGCACGACCGGCTGCCGGAGACGGACACCACGATCCACATCGACATCTCCGCCATCGCCCTGCTGCGGATGGTCGGCGCCGACCAGCTGGACATCGCCTTCGTGCACGAGAGCGAGGGGTTCCCGCTGCGGGTGCCGGCCGGCGCCGAGCACCGCGTGGTGATCGCCCGCGAACCGCAGTTCGTCGCCCTGTCGGTCCGTCACCCCGCCGCCGCGCAGCCCGTGGTCAGGCTGGCCGACCTGGCGAAGGACACCTGGATGGTGGACCCATCGGCCGACCACGAGTACGCCGCGATGCGCCGGGTGTTCTCCGGGGCCGGGCTGGATCCGCGCGTCCTGCAGATCCGTGACAACACCACCGCCGCCGAACTGGTGGCCTCGGGCGAGGCCGTCCGCCCGTGCCAGCCCACCTCCGCCCCGGGGCCGGGCACCGTCGTACGGCCGATCCACGGCGACCCGCTCGCGGTACGCCTGCTGCTCGCCTGGAGACCCCGGGCGCTGAGCGGCCCCGCGCTCGACGCCCTCTACACCGACCTTCGGGCCGCCTACATCGACCTGGCCCGGGTGAACCCCGCCTATCTCACCTGGCTCCTGCAGCACAACCGCTCCCTGCTGCACCTGCTGGGCCCGCCCCTCCAGACCCCACCGACTCTCCAGGCTCCCTCGCAGTACCCCGGCGACTGAGCGCCGCGCGACCATCCCGTCCCAGATCTGGGATAGTCTCTCCATCATGAGAATCACCGAGCAGGGGCCGAGCCCCGAGGAGGCCGACCAGGAGCGGCTCGACTCCCGGCTGGCCGCCCGACTGGCGGCCCTGCGGGTCGAGCAGGACTGGTCGCTGGAGGACCTGGCCCGGCGCACCGGGATCAGCCGCTCCACCCTCTCCCGGCTGGAGCGGGCGGAGATCAGCCCGACCGCCAGCCTGCTCGGCAGGCTCTGCTCGGCGTACCGGCGGACGATGTCCCAACTGCTGGCCGAGGTGGAGTCGGAGCCACCCCAGCTCGTCCCCGCCGACCGGCAGGCGGTGTGGCGGGACGAGAGTTCGGGGTTCACCCGGCGCTCGGTGTCCCCGCCGCACCCGGGCCTTCGCGGCGAGGTCGTCGAGGGGGCCCTGCGGCCCGGCGCGGACATCTCCTACGACGGCCCGCCCGTCCCCGGCCTGGAGCAGCACATCTGGCTCCTGGAGGGCGAGTTGGAGGTCACCGCGGACGATCGGGCGCACCTCCTGCACGCCGGGGACTGCCTGCGGTTCCGCCTCTGGGGCCGCTCGCGGTTCCTCAACCCGGGCACCGTCCCGGCCCGTTACGCCGTGCTGGTCGTGCTGCCGTGAGCCGGCCCGGCAGCGCCCCCGGCGAGCCCGCGCCGGACACCGTCGGCCTGGGGCCCGTCCGAGGAGGATCCATGGCGCCCGAGATCACCCGCCTGTCCGCCGAGGACTTCCCCGCGGCCGTACCGGATCTGGCCCGCCTGCTGGCGGACACCGTGGCCGGCGGAGCCTCGCTCGGCTTCCTCCTCCCGTTCGACGCGCAGGCGGCGGCGCGGTGGTGGCTGGCCCAGCTCCCCTCGGTGGCCGACGGCAGCCGTACGGTCTGGGTGAGCACGGGGCCGGAGGGCGTCAGCGGCACCGCGACCCTCGTCCTGGAACAGAAGCCCAACGGCCGGCACCGCGGCGAGATCGTCAAACTGATGGTCCATCGGGACGCCCGCGGCCGGGGCTTGGCCCGCGCCCTGCTCGGCACCGCCGAGGAGGCCGCCGCCCGGGCCGGCTGCACGCTGCTGCTCCTGGACACCGAGACCGGCAGCGCCGCCGACCTGCTCTACCAGGCCGCCGGCTGGACGGGGTACGGCGTCGTACCGGACTACGCGGCCGATCCGGCCGGCTCGCTCCGCGACTGCTCCTTCTACTACAAGCGGCTCGACTGACTCAACCCTTTACCTCACCAACGGACTTCGTGCGGGTGACGCCCCGAGCCGGCTCGGCCGGCGGGGACTTCTCCGGCGCCCCGAGCCCGGCCGGGGCGGCGCCGCGCCGCGTCGCACCCCGGGAACTCGGCTTCCTGGCGGGGGCATTCGGTCGCACCCAGATGAAATACGCATAGGACAAGGGGACTTCCCTTCCGGGGTGACAATCTGACATCTTGCGTCCACCACATCATGTACATGGCTCATCGGGTGCCACCAGCACCACCGAGCCGCATGGCTTCCGGAGGACGCATTGAATCCCCACATAGCCGGCCGGCTGCGGCGTACCGCCGCGGCCGCCGCCCTCGGCGCGGCCGTCGCCCTGGTCGCCCCCACCGGGATCGCCCAGGCCGGCGCACTCTCGCCCGCGGCCGACAGCACGGCGGCGTCGGCCTCCTCGCCGGTCTCCGCGACGTCCGCCACGGCCGCCTCCGCCTGGGCCGCCGGCACCCGCGCCTACCTGGTGATCACCACACCGGGCGACACCTCCGCCGTGCAGGCCGCGGTGGCGGCCGGCGGTGGGACGGTCTTCGCCGGCTACGACGCGATCGGCGTGATCGTCGCCCACTCGACATCGGCGACCTTCGCCGCCACCCTGCGCGGCGCGGCCGGTGTCCAGCAGGTCGGCGCGACCCGGACCTCCGACGTCCCGGCCGACGCCTACAACCCCGCCCTGCCGGCCACCCCCGCGCAGAGCGCCACCACGCTGACCGAGACCACCCGCTGGGACATGTCCCAGATCAAGGCCGACCAGGCCTGGGCCGTGAACACCGGCTCGCCGACCGTCAAGGTCGGCGTCCTCGACACCGGGGTCGACGACCTGCACCAGGACCTCGCCCCGAACTTCGACGCCGCCGACTCGGTCTCCTGCGCCTACGGCAAGGCCGACACCCGCACCGGGGCCTGGCGCGACGTGGACACCCACGGCACCCACGTGGCCGGCACCATCGCCGCCGCCAAGAACGGCAAGGGCGTCGTCGGCGTCGCACCCGGCGTGAAGATAGCCTCCGTCCGGATCGCCGAGCCGACCAGCACGCTGTTCTTCGCGGAGAACACCGTCTGCGGGTTCGTCTGGGCCGGCGACCACGGCTTCAAGGTCACCAACAACAGCTACTACACCGACCCGTGGCAGTTCAACTGCCCCGACAACGTCGACCAGGCCGCCATCATCGAGGGCGTCCGACGCGCTCAGGCCTACGCCGAGGGCAAGGGCTCGCTGCAGGTCGCGGCGGCCGGCAACGCCAACTACGACCTGGCCCACAAGACCACGGACACCGCCAGCCCCAACGACTCCACCGCCACCACCCGCACCATCACCAACGCCTGCATCGACATCCCGACCGAACTCCCGGGCGTGGTCACCGTCGCGGCCATGGGCAGCGGCAACGTCAAGGCCTCGTACTCCAACTTCGGCACCGGCGTCATCGACGTGGCGGCCCCGGGCGGCGACGGCGCCAACGGCGTGTACTCGACCCTCCCGGGCGGCAAGTACGGCAGCAAGAACGGCACCTCGATGGCCTCCCCGCACGTCACCGGCGTGGCCGCCCTGCTGGCCAGCGCCAACCCCGGCGCCACCCCGGCCGACCTGCGCGCCAAGCTCGCCGCCCAGGCCGCGGACACCGCCTGCCCGGCCGACAGCCGCTGCACCGGCACCACCGCCGTCAACGGCTTCTTCGGCGAAGGCCAGGTCGACGCCCTCAAGGCCGTCGGCGCCACCCCGCCGCCCGGCAGCTACTTCGAGAACCTCACCGACGTGGCCGTCCCCGACAACACCACCGTGGACAGCCCGATCACCGTCACCGGGGTGAGCGGCAACGCGCCCGCCACCCTCAAGGTCGGCGTGGACATCAAGCACACCTACCGCGGTGACCTGGTGGTCTCCCTGGTCGCGCCGGACGGCACGGTCTACCTCCTGGAGGACTTCACCGACAGCGACAGCGCCGACAACGTCGCCAAGACCTACACCGTGAACGCCTCCGCCGAGGTCGCCGCCGGCACCTGGAAGCTGCGGGTCCGCGACATCGCCACCCAGGACACCGGCACGATCGACGCCTGGAACCTCACCTTCTAGACGCCGTTCCAGATCCCGGCGACCTTCTGGACAGCGTTCCAGACCCCGCCGCTGCCGGCCCCGGACACCCCGGGGCCGGCAGTCGACCGCCGAGCGCCGGCCGACCGGATGACCCTGCGTAACTGTGAGCGCCGACCCCGGGACTCGGTGTGCACACCTCACCGGAATGGCCTAGCGTCGATCCCAGGGAGTGTTTCCGCAGGACCGAGGTGCCGAGATGATGCCCTTAGCCGGTACTCCAGCTTCGGTGATCGCCTTCAGGACGAGCGACTGGGACGCCTTCTACAGCTCCTGGCTGCGACCAGTCGCACAACTCCTCATCCCACTGGCGATCGCCCTGGTCGTCCTGGTCGCCGTCAGCGGCCTCCTCACCCGGTTCGTGGTGCACAGGGACGCACTGGCCTGGAGCAGGCCCGCACGATCCTTCTGGTCGGTCGTGGGCGGCCTGGCCGTGCTCGCCGCCGCCACCTTCCTCTCCGTCTACCCGATGTTCCATCCCTTCGCCGACGGCCGGTGGCTGCCCTGGGCGTTCCTGTTCGGAGTGGTGGCTCCCGGTGTCACCCTGGCCGTGCTGGCCTCCGGGCTACGAATCCGCTACCCGATCAGGGTCGACATGGTCAGACCGGTGACGATGCCCCGGCCGACGTCCTGGATCCTCCTGCTGGTGTGGGCGCTCCTGGTCTCCTGCTTCTTCTCCTGGGGGGTGCACGACCGCCTGCTGGTCGCGTACGTGGCCCTGGCCGTGTTGGGGATCACCGCCACGGCCACCGCCCTCGGGCAGAACCTGCGCCTTGAGATCGAGGCGCACGGGGCGGACGGGAACGCGGACGGCGCCGCATCCGACTACGTGCTGGCCCGACTGCAGTCACTCGGCTCCAAGGTGCCCGACCTTCCGGTCTCCCGGGCCAATCAGCTCAGCAACCTGCTCAGCGAGAACCTCAGCGCCATTCCGGCCGGTGCGGTCGCATCCACGGTGGCGCGCGTCATGTACGCGTTCCGCCCCGGCCTCACCTGGCGCGCCCGGATCACCCTCGTCGACATCAACCGCGTGACGATCACCCTCACCCGCAACGGCCAGCACGTGAGGAGCGACGTGATCAGCCGGCGGAACCTCGGACTGGCCCCGCTGCGAGCCGCCAAGGACACGCCAGAGCTGGAGGAGGAGAGGGGCCGGGCCCGCGCCCAACTCCTGACCGGCGTCGCCGCCTGCATCCTCGTCGAACTCAGCCGCACGCACCCGCATCTCCGAGCCGGCCTGTGCGGCGCACGGCAGTGGAGAAGCGTGGCACTCCAGGTGATCGCCACCGAACCGGCGCTGACGGACGATCTCGACACCAGGCTCACCCTGCTGCAGGACTCCGTGACCCTGGAACCGAGGTACGGCCCGGGCCGCCTCAACTACCTGGAGACGCTCATCGCCGTCACACCCAAGACCATCGAGAACCGGCTCAGGTTCGCCGAACTCATGGACGCGCAGCTCCCGCTCACCCTGACCAAGGACAAGAAGTCCATCAAGGGAGGGTGGGAGCTCATCCACATGCACATCCAGTACAGCCGGGCGGCGATGCGGGTCAACGCCTACCTGATGGCACGAAGCGCAGGCGAACAGCGGATCCAGCAGCTGAGCAGCCGGCACAAGGACGTGCTCGACAAGGCCGACACGGCCGCAGGAGAGCTCGTCGAGGTGTGCAACCGCTATCGGAGCAGCGAGGACGTCGGCCAGTTCGCGGACTACATGCGGCCGCAGGCGGAGAGCCTGCAGAGCGCGATCGCCTTCCTCGTCGACGAGGTCCGACAGCTCCTCAACGGCGGGCAGTGGACCTGGCCCCCTCCCAAGCCCGACCGGTACCCCTCCCCTCTGGTCGCGAGCTACTACGCCACGCTGGCCGGGCTGGTGGACGAGTACGGAATTCAGCGCGGCGATCTCGGCGACACGCTCGCCCACCTCGCCTTCGCCTGCGCCACCACCGAGGACCGCCGGTTCCTCCGACAGGACCCCGCGTTCTGGAAGCTCATGCGCGACCCGTGCAGGAGGAAACCTGTCGAGAGCGCCCTCGGCCTGAAGCCGCCCGGCATGCTGGATCTGCCGCCGTTCAGGGCCTACTCGGACAGGCTCACCGCCGTCGGCATCACCACGTTCGAACAGTTGCAGCGGCGATTGAACGGCACTGACGCCCATTCGACCCTGGCGGCCTACCTGGACGCCTCTCCCCTGGTCGTCTCCCACCTCGCGGAAATCGCGGAACTGGCCACCACACACCGTGATCTGTCCAGTGTGGAGGTGCTCCAGCTCCTCCTGGACGCCGGGATCGCCAGCCGCAGTGAGCTGAGACGTCGGGTGGCGGCGAACGGCGGACTGGTCGGCGAGCTCGCGACGGAGGCAACCGAACGCTACGGCCTCAACGGCCTGTCCGCCTTCACGGCTCCGGAAGGCTGGCAAACCGCTCTCGGGGTCGTCCGGCAGTCGACTCAGCGACTGCCGACCGCCCCGGGCGCGAGCGTCGGCTGAGTGCCTCGATCGGCGTTCACCTCACCCCGCCACCATCCGTCGACGCGGGGCCCACGCCACCGGACGCCCCCACCCCGGCCGTTGGAACGGTCGGGACGGGGGCGCCGGCACTCCCGCGGGGCTCCGCGGCGGTGCTCCGGTGGAGGTCAGTCGGCGAGCAGGTTCTGCACCTCGCCGTCGCTCAGGCCGGCGATCTCGTCGATCAGCAGCTCCTCGACCCGTTCCGCCAGCGCCGCCAGCGTCGGCCGGTCGAAGGCGTCCCGGACCTGAACCTCCAGGCCCGCCGCCGACCGGATC
The DNA here is from genome assembly GCF_042673745.1 of Kitasatospora sp. NPDC057015. Classification (NCBI taxonomy): domain Bacteria; kingdom Bacillati; phylum Actinomycetota; class Actinomycetes; order Kitasatosporales; family Streptomycetaceae; genus Kitasatospora; species Kitasatospora sp. NPDC057015. Next base: position 21,193 of record NZ_JBHUSG010000026.1, on the reverse strand, counting down.
CGGGCCACCACCCTGGTCACCAGGAGCGAGTCCCCGCCGAGGTCGAAGAAGTCGTCCAGCGCCCCGGCCTTGTCGACGCCGAGCACCTCCTGCCAGATCTCGGCGATCAGCGTCTCGGCGTCCGACCGCGGCGCGAGGTACTCCCGGACCGTCACCGTCGGGTCGATCTCCGGGAGCGCCGCCAGATCGAGCTTGCCGTTCGGGGTGAGCGGCAGGGCGTCCACCAGGGCGATGCCGGCGGGGACCATGTACGCCGGCAGCAGCCGGGCCAGGTGGTCGCGCAGGTGCGCCGGGTCGGCGGCGGCGCCCGGCTCCGGTACCGCGTAGGCCAGCAGCCGGCTGCCGTCCGCGACCACCACGGCCGCCCGGGCGACGGCGGGGTGCTCGCCGAGCGCGGCCTCGATCTCGGCCGGCTCGATCCGGTAGCCGCGGATCTTCACCTGGTCGTCGGCCCGGCCGAGGAACTCCAGCCGCCCGTCGCTGCGCCAGCGGGCGCGGTCGCCGGTGAGGTAGATCCGCGCTGCCGGGCCCGCGCCGATCGGCCCGGCGCCCGGCCCGACCGGCGGGCCGGCCACCTGCTCGGCGAACGGGTCGACCCGGAACCGCTCCGCGGTCAGCTCCGGCCTGCCCCGGTAGCCCCGGGCCAACCCGGCGCCGCCGAGGGCCAGTTCGCCCTCGACCCCGTGCGGGAGCAGCCGCCCCTGCTCGTCCAGCACGTACGCCCGGACTCCGGGCAGCGGGCGGCCGAGCGGCGGGCGGCCCGCGGTGTCGGCGGCCCCCAGGTCGGTGCTGGTGGCGATCACGGTGGCCTCGGTCGGGCCGTAGGTGTTCACCAGACGGACCCGGTCACCGTGCCTGTCCCGCCAGGCCGCCACCGCCTGGGCCCGGGCCTCCGAGCCGCCCAGGACGACCAGTCGCAGGTCAGCCGGCCAGCTCACCTCGGCACCAAGGTCGACGAGTTCGTGCCAGTACGCGGTCGGCAGATCGAGCACGGTGACCCGGTCGGCGCGGGCCGAGCGCAGGAAGTCGGGCAGCATCCGGCCGCCGCCGGGCAGCAGGACGCAGCGGGCACCGGCGCCGAGGGCGGGCCAGAGCTCCTCCGCGTGGGTGTCGAAGCCCACCGAGGCGAACTGGACGACCCGGTCGGCGGGGCCGATGCCGTAGCCGTCCCCCACCATCCAGTGCACCCGTGCGGCCAGCGCCGTGTGGTCGACCAGCACCCCCTTGGGCACCCCGGTGGAGCCCGAGGTGTACAGCAGGTAGGCGGGCGCGTCCGGCCCGACCTCCGGCAGCGTCGGCGACGACACACCGTCCGGCCACTGCCGGGGCACCGACAGCACGGGGACGTCCAGTTCGGGGTCCCGGTCCGTGCTCAGCAGCAGCGCGGCGCCGCTGTCGCGGACCATGAACCGCAGCCGCTCCCGCGGGTGCGCGTCGTCCAGCGGCAGGTACGCCGCGCCCGCCTTCCAGACCGCCAGCAGGGCGGTGACCAGCTCGAAGGAGGGCTCGATCCGGACGGCCACCACCACCTCGGGGTCGGCGGGACGCGGACCGGCCAGCCGATCGACGAGCTGACCGGCCAACACCGAGGACCGCCGGTCGAGTTCGGCGTACGAGAGGGTCTCCCCGTCGCACTCCAGCGCCACCGCCTCCGGGGTGGTGGCCACGGCCGCGGCGAACCGCTCCAGTGCGGTCGGCACCGACGCAGGCAGTGCCGGCCCCGTCCCGAGTTCCAGCAGCCGGGCCCGCTCCTCGCCGCCGACCAGCCAGTCCCCGTGGACGGGCAGCAGCGGGTCGGCCACCACGCGGGCGAGCAGCTCGCGGTAGCGGTCCGTCACCGCCTCCACCGTCTGCCGGTCGAACAGTTCGCGGCTGAAGCAGAAGGAGGCGAGCATGCCGTCCGCGTCCCGCCAGATGTCCAGCAGGACTTCGAACTTGGCCTGGGCGAAGCCCGCGTCCACCGGCTCCAGGACGACGCCCTCGGGTGCCTCGGTGGCTCCCCCGGTGACCTCGTTCTGGCTCTGCAGCACGAACAGCGTCTGGAACACCGGCGGCCGGTTGCGCTCGCGGGCGATGCCGAGCGCCGGCATCAGCCGCTCCAGCGGTACGTCCTGGTGGCTGAGCGCCCCCATGGTGGCGGAGCGGACCCGGCGCAGCACCGTACGGAAGTCCGGGTCTCCGGAGAGGTCGGCCCGGACGACCGCGGTCTTGCTGAAGTACCCGAGCATCGCCTCGTGTTCGACCTCGTTGCGGCCCGCCACCGGGGTGCCGACCGCGAAGTCGTGCTGCCCCGACCAGCGGGACAGCAGGACCTGGTACGCGGCCAGCAGCACCATGAACGGCGTGCAGCGCTGCTCGCGCGCCAGCCGCTCCACCCCGTCCGTCAGCTCGGCGTCCAGCCGGATCATGGTGAACTCGGCTTCGTGGCCCGGCCGCTTGGGCAGCGGCCGGTCGGTGGGCAGCAGCAGCGGCGGCACCCCGGCCAGCTTCTCGCGCCAGTACGCGAAGTCCGCGTCGCCCGCGGGGCCCGCCAGGCGCTCCGCCTCGGCCAGCGCGTAGTCACCGAACTGCCGCTGCACCGGCGGTGGTTCGACCGCCGGTCCGCCGGCCAGCTCCGCGCGGTAGCCGGCCAGCAGCTCCTCCCACATCATCTTGGCGGACCAGCCGTCCGAGATGATGTGGTGCATCACCAGGGTGAAGACCTGGTCGTCCGGGCCGAGCCGGTAGACGGTGGGCCGCAGCAGCGGCCCGCTGGCCAGGTCGAAGGGCGCGTTGGCCCGCAGCCCCGCCACCTCGGTGATCAACTCGTCCGGGACGGGTGCCCCTTCGCCGCCCGGCGGCTCGATGTCGACCACCTCGACCGCGATCGCGGCCGGTCGGCCGACCAGCTGGAGCGGCTGGTCGCCCACCATCTCGAATCGGGTCCGCAGGACTTCGTGCCGGGCGACCAGCCGGGCGAGGGCCGCGGTCAGCGCCGGGACGGAGAGCGGCCCGCGCCAGCGCTGCGCCAGGTACATGTTGTAGCCGGCGTCCTTGGGGCGCAGCTGCTGCAGGAACCAGAGCCGTCGTTGTTCGGCGGTCAGCGGGTAGCTGCGGACGACGTCGGGGCCGAGGCCCCCGGCGTCGGCGGCCGGGCCGGACGGTCCGGACGGTCCGGACGGCGTCCGGACCGCGCGGGTCGGGTCACTGTCGGGCACGGGACACCTCACCGGTGGTAAGGGACTGCAGGGTCTCCAGTCCGACCAGGTCGTCCGACGCCGCGTCGGGCACGTCACGGTCGAACCGGGCCAGTACGGGCAGGCGCAGGCAGATCAGGGCCAGCACGGCCATGGCGAGGCCGAACACCAGGTACAGCAGCCCGATGCCGCGACCGTCACCGGTGCCGATCACCCGGCCCACCGTGGAGGCGAGCAGGCCGCCGTCGTCCATCAGCGGCTGGAGCAGCTTCGGCCCGAAGGGCGCGACCACGGCGAAGCCGATCGGCAGGGTCGACCAGGCGACCATGGTGTTGACCGCGATCACCCGGCCGTGGAAGCGCTGCGGGACCTTGGTCTGGATGATCGTCGCGTAGACGCCGTTGACCAGGGCGAGGCCGAAGGCCATCCCGAAGGCGCCGAGGGCGACCACCGGCAGGGTGGGGCGCAGTCCGGTCACCGCCGCGGCGGCGGCCAGCACCAGCGTGGAGAGCATCACGCCGCGCAGCCGCCGGCGGCGCGGGCCGCCCCAGACCAGCATGGTCAGACCGGCCAGCAGCGCGCCGAGGCCACCGCCCATCGCCACCCAGCCGGTGTCCTGCAGCCCCGCGAAGGACAGCACCAGCGGGGAGGTGAGCAGGAACAGCGGCGACAGGAAGATGTTCAGCACCGCGAAGAAGACCAGCATCGCGCGGAAGTGCCGGCTGCCGAGCGAACTGCGGAACCCGGCGCGGATCTCGGCGCTCATCGACTCGCGGCGCTTCCAGGCCATCGTCTTGGGGAACCGGACGAGCGCGACCACCGCGACCGCGAAGGCGTAGCTCGCCACGTCGAACACCAGGATTCCGCTCAGCCCCACGACCGCCAGCAGCTTCACCGCGAACAGCGGTACCAGGAACTGCGCGAAGCCGAAGGCCATCTGCACCACGCCGTTGGCCCGACCGAGGTAGCGCTTGGGCACCAGCTGGGGCACGGCCGAACCCCACGCGAAGCGCTGGAAGGTCAGGGCCAGCGAGAGCGTGGAGATCAGCAGGTAGACGTGCCAGACCTGGAGGGTGTGGGTGACGGCCAGGAGGAGCGTGAGGGCCTGGGTGGCGCCGGCCGCGAGGTCGGCGGCGAGCATGATCCGGCGGCGGTCGCCGCGGTCCACCACGGCTCCGGCCAGCGGGGCGACCAGGATCCCGGGCACCAGCCCGAACGCGGCGAGCAGGCCGAACTGGGCCAGCGAGCCGGTGTGCAGCAGGATCCAGACCGGCAGGGCGAACTCGGTGAGCGCGGAGCCGATGATGGACAGCTGCTGGCCGGTGGCGACGGTGAGGAACCGGCCCATGCTCGGACGCACCTCCCCCCGGCGCCCGCGGGCCCGGGCCGGGCCGCGCACCGCCTCCCGGTCGGGGTCGGGTCGGGCCGCCGGTTCCGGGTCGGCCACCGCCGGCGGGGAGTCGGCGGCCGGCCGCGGGGAGCGCGAGACGTCCTCCAGCCACCAGGTCGAGTCCTCCCGGCGCCGGTGCTCGTCCTCGGTGCCGGCCGCGATCGAGCGGTGCACGCCGGTGAGGATGGTGGCGAGCTCGGCGGCGCGGTACTTGAGGAAGAAGTGGCCGGCCTCGTCCAGCACGACCACCCCGGTGGTCCCGGTGATCCGGTGCCACTCGCGGAACCGCTCCTGGTAGAACTCGGTGGCCGGGTCGCGGTCACCGACCACCGAGTAGACGGGCGCCCGCAGGGTGCCGCCCTCGGTGTCGAACAGTTCGCTGAAGTACCGCTCGGCCTCCCGGGTGCCGGAGCGGCGGTTGCTGACGATCAGCCGCAGCTGCTCCCGGTCGACCTCGTCGACGTCCATGCCGGCCGCGGTCAGGGCGTTGATCATCCCCTGGTCGCTGCGCAGCCGCTCGGCCAACCTGGCCCAGCGGTCGGCGAGTTCGGCGCTGCGGCCCTTGGGTCGGGCGAACGGGAAGATCCCGCCCAGGTGGACGGCCTCCACCTCGCGGCCGGCCTCCTCCAGCCGGCGGGCGATCTCCACGGTGAGCATGACGCCGAGGCCGCAGTGCCCGTAGAGCACCACCCGGCCCTGGACGTCGTCCAGGATCTCCTGCGCGCAGTCGGCGGCCACCTCGTCGAACGGCCGTGCCTCCTCGCCGAGTTCGTGTCCGGGGACGGCGAGCGAGTGCAGTGCCCAGTCCGCCGGCAGCTCGTCGGCCAGCGGCTTGTAGATCAGCGCGCTGCCGCCGCCGTAGGGCGCGCAGACGATGCTGGCGGTGACCTGCCGCTGCGGGGTGAGGCGGTGCAGCAGCTTGCGGGGGCCGCGGTCGGCCGCCGGCGAGGAGACCAGGGCGGCCAGCGCCCGCACGGTGGAGTGCTGGAAGAGGTCCATCACCCCGACCGGGACGGGGAGTTCCGGGAAGGCCCGGCGTAGTTTCGCGACCACCTGGGTGGCCAGCAGCGAGTGCCCGCCGAGTTCGAAGAAGTCGTCCAGGGCGCCGACCCGGGGCAGGTCCAGCAGGTCCGCCCACATCGCGGCGATCAGTTCCTCCGCCGCGCCCTGCGGGGGCTGGTAGCCGGTGAGCGGGGCGTCCTCGGGTGCGGGCAGCGCCTTGCGGTCGACCTTGCCGTGCGCCTGGAGCGGGAACTGCTCCAAGGAGACGTAGCGGGCCGGGATCATGTAGTCCGGCAGCAGGTCCAGCAGGGTGGCCCGGATCTCGGCCGGGACGATCGGCCCGTCCGCCTCGGGGCGCTCCAGGTAGGCGACGAGGGTCTGCTTGACGCCTTCGCCCCGGGCCAGGACGACCGCCTGGGTGACGCCCGGCAGGGCGGTCAGCGCCGCCTCGATCTCGCCCGGCTCCACCCGGTATCCGCGGACCTTGATCTGGTGGTCGCCGCGGCCGAGGAACTCCAGCGTCCCGTCCGCCCGCCACCGCGCCAGGTCGCCCGTCCGGTACATCCGCCCGCCGGGAGCGGCGAAGGGGTCCTCCAGGAACCGCTCCGCGGTCAGGTCCGGCCGGCCCAGGTACCCGCGGGCCAGCCGGTCGCCGCCCAGGTGGAGCTCACCGGTCACGCCCGGTGCGACCGGTCCCAGGTTCCCGTCCAGGACGTAGCAGCGCGCACCCGCCAGCGGACGCCCGATCGGGGTGCTGCCGGCCGCCGGGGCGTCGCCGCCGCCCGCCGACACCTCGTGGACCGTCACGCCCACGGTGGCCTCGGTGGGCCCGTAGTGGTTGAACACCGCGCAGCGGCCCAGGTCGGCCAGCTCGCGCGCCCAGCCGTAGGCGCTCGCCTCCCCGCCCAGCACCAGGGCCAGGCGCGGCAGCAGTCGCTCCACCGGGACGTCGGCGGTCAGCGCGGCCAGGTGCGAGGGGGTCATCTTCAGGTAGTCGATGCCCAGCGCCTCGATCTGCTCGGCCAGTTCCACGCCGGCGATCCGGCGCGGCAGCAGGTGGACGCGTCCGCCCGAGCCCAGCGCCAGGTAGAGCATGGTGATGCTGAAGTCGAAGGACAGTGACTGCAGCAGCCCGTACGCCGCCCCCGGTACGATCCGCAGCCGCTCCCCGGCGCCGGCCAGGTAGTTGAGGATCTGCCGGTGCTGCACCGCGACGCCCTTGGGGGTGCCGGTGGAGCCCGAGGTGTAGATCACGTACGCCAGGTCGTCCGGCCCCGAGACCTGCGCGAGCGGCGAAGCGTCGCCCTCCTGGGATTCGGTGTCGACCAGCACCCGCGCCCCCTGGTACGCCGCGAACCGCGCCCCGAGCGCGGTGTCGGTGACCAGGACGGTGGCGTCGGCGTCCGCCACCAGCGCGTCCAGCCGCGCCGGCGGGGCCTCCGGGTCCAGCGGCAGGTAGCACCCGCCGGCCTTCAGTGCGGCCACCAGGGCCACCGCCAGCTCCGGCGACTGCTCCAGGCAGACCGCCACCCGCGCGTCCGGACCGACGCCGAGGTCGCGCAGGCGCCGGGCCAACCGGTTGGCCCGCAGGTCGAGTTCCCCGTACGACAGCGTCCGGCCCGCGAAGACCAGCGCCGGGGCCCCCGGGTCGGCCGCCGCGCTGCGCTCGATCAGCTCCGTCAGCGTCGCCGGGCCGTCCGCCGGCAGCTCGGGGCCGACCGCCCACTCGCCGAGCACCAGCGCCGACTCGGTCTCCGTCAGCAGCGGCAGCCGCGACACCGGCAGTTCGGGGTCGGCCAGCGCGCCCGCCATCAGCACGCCGAAGCGCTCGGCCAGCCGCTCGACGGTGCCGGCGTCGAAGAGGTCCGTCCGGTAGGTGAACAGGCCGTAGTAGCCGTCCTCCCCCTCGTTCAGGTACAGGGCGAGGTCGAAGTGCGTGGTGGCGCCGCGGAATCCGAACACCTCGGTGTCCAGGCCGCCGGCGGCCGGGCCGACACCGCGCTCGCCGTAGTTCTGGAAGGCGAAGGTGGTCTGGAAGACGGCGGAGCGGCTGACGTCCCGCTCGACGTCGAGGTCGGCGACGATCTGCTCGAACGGCACCTCCTGGTGGGTGTAGGCGTCCAGGGTGTGCTCCCGCACCCGGCTGACCAGCCGGCCGAAGGAGGGGTCGTCGCCGAGCCGGGCCCGGATCGGCAGCATGTTGACGAAGGCGCCGACCACGCCCTCCAGTTCGCGGTGCAGCCGGCCGGCGACCGGCGAGCCGACGGCGAAGTCCGACTGCCCGCTGTGCCGGGCCAGCAGCGCCTGGAACCCGGCGAGGACGACCATGTAGGCGGAGGCGCCGTAGGTACGGGCGAGTTCGCCGATCCGCTCGGCCACCTCGCGGTCCCAGCGGAACCCGTGCCCCGCGCCCTCGAAGGTCAGCACCGGGGGCCGCGGCCGGTCGGTGGGCAGCTCCAGCGCCGGGACGCCGTCCAGCTCGCTGCGCCAGTACTCGCGCGAGGCGGCCAGCGGGCCGTCCGTCAGCCGGCCGCGCTGCCAGTGTGCGTAGTCGCCGAACTGCACCGGGAGTTCGGCGAGTGCGGCCGGGGTGCCGTGCGCGTGCTGCGCGTACAGCGCGTCCAGCTCGCGCTGCATCAGGTCGACCGACCAGCCGTCGCAGACGATGTGGTGCAGCACCAGCGAGAGCACGTGGTCCTCGTCGGCGATCCGGACCAACAGCGCGCGAAGCAGCGGACCGGCGGCCAGGTCGAACGGCACCGCGACCTCGGCGCCGACCAGGTCGGTGGCGCGCAGCTCGGCGTCCGGGTGCTCGGACAGGTCGACGAACCGCGCGGCGAACGCGGCGGGTTCGGCGACGGTGACCTCGGCGGTGCCCTCCTCCGTGGTGGGGAAGGCCATCCGCAGGGCCTCGTGCCGGGCCACCAGGTCGGTGAGCGCGGCGTCCAGCGCGGCGCGGTCCAGCGGACCGCGCAGCCGGCGGGACGGGGCCAGCGCGTAGGCGGTGCTGCCGGGCGCGAACTGCTCCATGAACCAGAGCCGTTCCTGCCCGCTGGAGAGCGGCGCCGCCGTACCCTCCGGCCTGGGGCCCACCACCCGGACGGGCGCGGCGCCGCCGCGCAGCCGCTGGGCGAGCAGGGCCCGTCTGGCGTCGGACAGGGTGGTGGCGCGGGCCTGGGTGTCGCTCATGCGGTGTCCTCGGGGTGTGTGACGCCGTGCTCGGCGACCAGGTTTTCGGCGAGCGCGTCCAGGCTGCCGGGGAAGCCGTTCGGGCCGGCGAGGTCGAAGTACACCCCGTAGGTGCTCTCCACCGCGTCCAGCAGGCGCAGTTGGGCCAGTGATCCGACGCCCAGCAGGACGAAGGGGGTGCTCGCGGCGGCCAGCAGTTCGGTGGCGGACGGCTCGCCGTCGCAGGCGTCGGCGGCCAGCGCGGCGAGTGCCGTCCGCAGCCCGCCGGGCGCGGTGGCGGCCGTTGGGATGTCGGTCACAGCAGCTCCTTGACGGCCGCGGCGATGCCGGCCACGGTCGGGAAGTCGAAGAACACGTCGAAGTCGACGTCCACGCCGAACGCCTTGCGGATCCGGGCGGAGATCTGAATGATCGTCAGCGAGTGGCCGCCGAGGTCGAAGAGGTCCTCGTCGAGGCCGATCTCGGGGATGCCGAGCACCTCGGACCAGATCTCGCGCAGCCCGGCCTCCACCGGGTCGCCGGCCTCGGCCGCCGGCCCGACCGGGGTGTCCTCGGTCGTGGCGGCGGGCTCCGGGGCGGGGAGCGCCCGGCGGTCGAGCTTGCCGTTCGGGGTGAGCGGCATGGCCGGGAGCGGCACGAACACCTGCGGCACCATCGCGGCGGGCATCGTGCGCAGCAGGTGCTCGCGCAGCTCGGCGGCGGCCGGCGCCGGGCCGGCGGACACCAGGTAGCCGATCAGGCGGGGATCGCCGGCCGGGTCCTCGATCACCGTGACCGCGGCCTCGGCGACCGCCGGGTGCTCCAGCAACCGGGCCTCGATCTCGCCGAGTTCGATCCGGTGGCCGCGGATCTTGACCTGGTTGTCGATCCGGCCGAGGAAGTCGAGTTCGCCGTCGGCGGTCCAGGCGGCGAGGTCGCCGGTGCGGTAGCGGCGGGCGCCGTCCGGTCCGTACGGGTCCTCGACGAAGCGCTCGGCGGTCAGCTCCGGCCGGCCGAGGTAGCCCTGGGCCACGCCGTCGCCGCCGAGGTACAGCTCGCCGGGCACGCCGATCGGCAGCGGACGGCGCAGCTCGTCCAGGACGTGGGCGCGGGTGTTGGCGATCGGGCGGCCGATGGTGACGCTCTCCGGGTCGGCCGGGATCTCGGCGCAGGTGGACCAGATGGTGGTCTCGGTGGGGCCGTAGACGTTGAACAACCGGGCCACGGCGCCCCGCAGTTCGCGGGCCAGCGGCAGCGGCAGGGCCTCGCCGCCGACCAGCGCGGTCAGTGCGGTGCGGCCGGGGTCGGCGCCGAGCAGGACCCGCCAGCCGGAGGGCGTGGCCTGCACGTGGGTGACGCCTTCGCGCCCGATCAGCTCCAGCAGCCCGGGGCCGTCCACCGCCAGGCCGTCCGGGGCCGGTACCAGGCGGCCGCCGGTGATCAGGGGGAGGTAGATCTCCAGGGCCGAGATGTCGAAGGACAGCGAGGTCAGGCCGAGCCAGACGTCCTGCGCCCCGGAGCCGAGCCGGCCGGCGAAGGAGGTGAGGAGGTTGACCAGGGCCCGGTGACCCACCGCGACGCCCTTGGGCCGGCCGGTCGAGCCCGAGGTGTAGAGCACGTAGGCGGTGTCGGCGGGCCCGGGGCGGGCGGCCGGCGCTTCGAGTCCGGCCGGGTCCGCGGCGGCGTCCGGCCCGGCGCCGTCGGCGGCGCCGGCGTCCAGTCGCAGCACGGCGGGGGCGGCCGCGGCCACCTCGGGGGCCGGCTCCCGGTTGGCGAGCAGCAGCGCGGCGCCGGAGTCGGCGAGGACGAAGGCCAGCCGGTCGACGGGGTAGCCCGGGTCCAGCGGGAGGTAGCCGGCGCCGGTGCGCAGGACGCCGAGCAGGGCGACCGGCAGCTCGGCCGTGCGCTCCAGGTAGAGGGCCACCAGGTCGCCCCGGCCGACGCCCAGCGCGGTCAGTCGCCCGGCGAGGGCGGTGGAGCGCTCGCGCAGCTCCCGGTAGGTCAGGGTGCGGCCGCCCATGGCGACGGCGACGACGTCCGGCGAGGCGGCGGCCCGCTCGTCGAACAGGTCCACCACCGTGCGGTCGGCGGGGTACGAGCGCTCGGTGTCGTTGAAGGCCTCGGTGACCAGCCGGTGCTCCTCGGAGTCCAGCAGCGGCAGTTCGTCGAGCGGGGCGGCCGGGTCGGCGACGGCGGCGCCGAGCAGGGTGTCCAGCTGGCGGGAGATCCGGCGGGCGTCCTCCGACGGGATCACGGCCGGGTCGTACTGGAGGCTGACGGTGCAGCTGTCGTCGGCGTCCACCACCTGGATGTGCAGGGTGTTGCGGGCGGTCCGGTTGAAGACCATCCAGTCCACCCGGGAGCCGGTGCCGTCGAACCGCGGCTCGGCGCCGCGGCGGCGGTAGCCGAGCGAGACGGGCGTCAGGCCGACCCGGGGGCTCAGCCCGCCGACGGCCGCGCCGAACGGCACGCTGCGGAACCGGTACAGCTCGCGCAGCCGGCCGCGGACGCCGGCGGCGAAGGCGGCGAAGCTCGCGCCGGCCGCGGGCTCGGGGGCGTGGTGCGGCAGCTCGTTGACGAAGCAGCCCGTCTCGGCGGCGAGTTCGGGGGTGCGGGTGGACATCGAGACGGCCACCGGGGTGTCCGCGTTGCCGTAGCGGCGCAGCAGGGCGTGGACGGCGGTGAGCAGGAACTCGAAGCCCGTCACGCCGGCCCGGGCGGCCGCGTCGGCGAGTGCGGTGTGGTCGATCCGGCGGGTGACCTGCTCGCCGGGGCCGGCGCCGCGGACGGTGCGGCGACCGCCGGGCAGCAGGACCTCGGCGGGGTCGGACCAGTGCGGGCCGAACCAGGCGGCCGCCTCCCGGAGGAGTTCCTCCGCGGGCGCCGACGGGCTCGCCGGTGCGGCGCCCGGTACGCCGATCGGCAGCGGCCGGCCGGCCACCAGGGCGTTGTACGCGGCGGCGAGGTCGGCGACCAGGACGTCCTTGGACATGCCGTCGAAGACGGCGTGGTGGGCGACGACCAACAGGTCGGCGCGGCCGCGCGGGCCGTGCAGGAGGGTGAAGCGGACGAGCGGCCCGGCGTCCAGCGCGAACGGCCTGCCGCACTCCTCGGCCAGCCGCTTCGCCAGCGAGTCGGGACCGTCCGTCCGGGCGTCGATCTCGGAGACGGTGAACGGCTGCTCGTGGTGGCGGAGTTCGATCCGGCCGTCCCGTTCGGCGAAGGACGAGGCGAGGCCCGGGTGGCGGGCCACCACGGCGGCGCAGGCGGCGGTGAGGGCGGCGGTGTCGATGCTGTCGAAGCTGATCAGCACCGGCATGTGGTAGGTGTCGCCGGCGGCGCCGAGCCGCTCGGTCAGCCAGACCCCCTGCTGGGCGGCGCTGGCCGTGGTGGTGGTGCGCTCCGGACTCTGATGGTTCATCAGGTGCTCACTTCGGGATCGGTGTGCCGGGAGGCGTGGAGGCTGGGGAAGGACGACGGAGGAGACGGGTGCGGAAGCCGGGGCGGGCGGCCCGGGCGGCTCCGGCCACGCGCGGCGGGCTCAGGCGAGGGCGCCGAGCAGCTCGCGGAGGGCGCGCTTGAGCGGCTTTCCGCCCTCGTTGCGCGGCAGTTCGCCGAGGGTGGTGATCCGGGTCGGGATCTCGTGCGCGGCCAGTCGCAGGGTGAGGAAGGCGCGCAGGTCGGCGGGGTCGAAGGGGGTTCCGGGGGCGGGGACGACGACGGCTCCCACGCTCATCCCGAGCACCGGGTGCGGGAGGCCGACCACGGCCACCTCGGCGACGGCGGGGTGCTCCAGTGCGGCGGCCTCGACCTGGAGCGTGGAGACCTTGTGGGCACCGGACTTGATGACGTCCGACTCACGGTCGAGGAGGTGCAGGTAGCCGTCCTCGTCCAGGAACCCGACGTCGCCCATCCGGACCCAGCCGGCGCGGAAGACGGCGGCGCCGGCCTCGGCGTCCCGGTAGTAGGAGCGCTGGGCTCCGGGCGAGCGCAGGTGGACGTCGCCGCTCTCGCCCGCGGCCAGGGGCCGGCCGTCGGGGCCCGCCACCATGACGGCGCCCTGGGCGGCCCGGCCGAGCGCGGTCGGGCGCGCCGGGTCGTAGACCATCGCGGTCTGGGCGGGCGCGGCCTCGGTGGAGGTGTAGTAGTTGACCACGGTGGCGTTGGGGAATGCCTCGGTGAGCCCGGTGGCGACGCTCGGCGGCAGCGCCGCGGCGGTGGAGCCCAGCAGCCGGACCGAGGACAGGTCGAAGCGGGTCTGCACCTTGGCGTGCAGCAGTTCGGCGGCCATCGCGGGGACCACGAACACGCTGCCCACGCGGCGCTGTTCGATGAGTCGGGCGAAGCGGCCGGGGGTGAAGTGGGTGGCGACCAGCGCTCCGGCGTGCGCGTCGAGCGCGTTCACCAGCATCGTCTGGCCGGCGTTGGTGCCCACCGCGAAGGAGTGCAGGAACTGTTCGGAGTGGGCCAGCGGCCGGTGCCGGGCGGTGGGCCTGGTGCCGTACGTGACGTTGCCGTGGGCGGCCGCGACACCCTTGGGTCGGCCGGTGGTTCCCGAGGTGTAGATCAGCTGCGCGAGGTCCCCCGCGGTGACCCGGGGCAGAGCCTGCGGGTCGGCCGTGGCCTCGGCCGCCAGCTCCTGCGGCCGGCTCGTCCACCAGGGCCCGGCCGGCCCGTCGGCGCCGGGTGCGGCGATCAGGCCGGCCGCCGAGCAGTGGTCGAGCAGGTGGCGCACGGCCTCGGCCGGCTGGCGGTCCGAGATCGGTACGGCGACCGCGCCGGCCATGGTCACCGCGCAGTAGCAGACGGCGAATTCGGGCCATTCACGGAGGCCGAAGAGCAGGCCGACCCGGTCCCCGCGGCGGATCCCGCGGCGCTCCAGGGCGGTGGCGAGGGCGGTGGAGCGCTCGTGCCACTCGGCGAAGGTCAGGGCTCGGCCGTCGTCGGTGGTGATGGCCACCCGGTCCGGCTGGGTCCGGGACCTGGCCTCCAGCAACCCGTGCACCGTTCCGGCGGGCGTCCGCACGGAGGGTTCTTCAGGGTCGTCGGATCTGGTTCTGTGCATGGAACTCGACACTCTCCCCGTTGTTCTTTCAGATCAGCCCCAGGCGCCTCGACATGAGACATTGGTCCAGACCTGCTGAGAGGTTGGCATAGACCACTCAGGCGGTCAAGGATCGGACCCGGAGGAACTACCGCGGATCGGCGCCCACATGGGCGGCAAGCCCCGGCAGCGGGACGTCACCGTCGTACGCGGCCACCACGAGCCGCTCCATCTCCCCGAGGAACCCGGCCATCCCCGACAGCGGGAGGTAGCCGGTGTCCGCCGTCAGCCGGATCGACAGCGCCTCGTCGACATCCGCGAAGTGCAGGCAGAACCGGCAGCTCAGCTGCTCCAGCGGGGCGAGCTCCAACAGCTCTGTGCTGTCGAGTAGTTCCGCCGGGCGGACCCCCTCGGGCGCGGCCTGCGCGCCCGCGCCCTGCCGGGCCCCGCGCAGGTCGTTCACGCAGGCGTACGGGTGCACCGGCTCGCCCCGGCGGGCGCTCTCGGCGGCCACCACCGCGTCCCGGTCGCGCTCGTCGTACGAGCCGAACCGGTAACCCGCCATCGCCGCCCGCCCGGTGGCCCGGACGGCCTCCTCGAAGCCCGTCACCCCCTCGAACCCGAGGACGACCAAGGCCTCCAGCGACATGGTCGAGACGATCTCCCTGGTCTGCGGCGCGACCCGGTTTCCCGCGATCGCCAGCAGGGCACAGGTGTCGTGCCCGGTCCGCTCGCGCAGCACCGCGCCGGCCGCCGCCAGCAGGACGGTCGAGCTGCTGACGGCCAGCCGCGCGGCCACCGCCGGCACCGCCACGGCCAGCGCGGTCGAGCGCAACTCCAGCCGCTGGAAACGCGGTTCGGCGGGGGTGTAGCACTCCTCGGTGAACATCGACACCGGGATGCGGCGGTACGAGCGCTCCCAGTGCGCGGCGGCCGCCTCGGCGAACCTGCGCCCCTCGGCCGACTCCTGGTGCAGGGCCAGCGCCGAGGGGCGCGGAGCGGGCGGCAGCGCCGCGCCCCGGCCGGCCAGCGCGGCCCGCAGGTCCCTCAGCAGGAAGCCGGTGCCCTCGTAGTCGGCGGCCAGGTGACAGAACCCCAGCACCACCTCGGTGGGCACCGCGTCCCTGGTCAGGACGGTGATCCGGACCGGCCACTCGCGCTCGTAGTCGAACGCCCGGGCCGCATGGCGCTCGGCGGCGCGTGCGCCCGCCTCGCGGTCCCCCGCCGTGACCTCCACGACCTCGACCTCCAGCACCCCGGTGGCGCTCACCGACTGGAGCGGCTCGCCGTCCGACTGGACCAGCCTGGTCCGCAGCGACTCGTGCCGCTCCAGGACGAACCGGATCGCCGCCAGCACCTGTGGGAGGTCGTACCGGCGGGGCAGCATCAGCGTCCGGCAGAAGTTGAAGTACCAGTCCCCCGGCCTGGTCCGCCCGATCGCGGACCAGATCGCCCGTTGACCCCAGGTCAGCGGCGCGGTGCCGGCCCACGGGGCGGCGAACTCCACCGGTTCCAGGCGGATGCGGTCCTCCACGGCGTGTTCCGTCATGACCCTGCGCTCCTCACGTACGAGTTCCTCCCACCGGCCGCACCCGTGCGCGCGCCCCGCCGTGGCCGGTGTCGCCCGGCCCGGCGGGCCGGTGCCTTCTCAGTCCCGTGCACCGTCGGGCCCGGCCCTGCGCACTCCGGCGGTGACGGCCGGGCGGGTGTGCGGCGCGCCGCCGACGCCGTCGGCCTGCAGCACGCCGCGCGAGCGCAGCGTCCCGTCCGCACCGAGGCCGACCAGTCGGCCCGCCTGCCCGGCCAGCAGCACGCTGCCGCCGGCCGGCCCGAGCCGCTGCCAGCCGGCGTCCGCCACCGGGCGGCGGTGCAGCAGCGTGCCGCCGCCGTCCACGGCGTAGAGCCGGCCGTTCACCGAGGTCAGCGCCACCAGGCCGGCGGGTGGTGCGAGGCGCGTCCAGGTGCGCGCCGCCTCCCCCGCCGGCAGCCCCTGCGGCGCGGACCAGAGCGCGCCCCGGCCGTCCAGCGCGTACAGCCGGCCGTCGCAGACCGCCAGCGCCCTCGTCCCGGCCGGACAGCGGTCGACCGCCGTCCAGTCGGCCGGTTCGGGGCGGGCCGGGCGCAGCAGCAGCCGGCCCGAGTCGTCCGCCGCGTACAGGGCGTACGGTCCGCCGGTCACCGCCTCGCGGGGCGCGGCCAGCGCGAGGACGCCGGGGGCGGGCCCGAGCTGGCGCAGCGGCAGGTTCTGCGGCCCGGCCGGTCGGACGCCGAGCGTGCCGTCGGCCCGCACCGCGAACAGCCAGGATCCGGCCCCGGCCAGCGCCGTGGTGCCCGGCGCGGCGCCGATCGCGGTCCACCGGTCGGCCCTGGCGGGGGCGGAGAGCCGGCTGAGCACGTTGCGGGTGATCCGGTCCACCACCGGATCGCCCAGTGCCGCACCCCAGTTGACGGTGCCGGCGTTGAAGACCGTCCCGGCGCCGGAGTCGAAGACGCCCATGACGGCCCAGCCGCCCTGCCCGTACGCGTCCCAGTGCCGCAGGTCGGCGGTGGCCAGCACGGTGAACGAGGCGGGGGTGCCGTCCCGTCCGGTGGCGGCCGGCACGCCGTCGGTGAACTCCAGGTCGGCGGCGTCGGTCTCGTAGCCGAGCGCGCCGAGGGCGAAGGCGTCCCCGTCCGCGAGTCCGGTGCCCTCGAAGACCCAGTGCCCGGCGAAGGCGGCGGTGTACGCCTCGCGGTACATCTGCGGCATGCCCGGCCCCCAACAGCCGGCCCCGCGACGGAAGCTGAGGCCGGTCAGGGTGTTCTCCGGCCGGTTGACCGGCTCGCTGGACCACTCGACGGTGGCTCGCTCCGGCGCCACCGCCGCGACCGGATCGGCGGCGGCGTCCCGGTAGCAGACCATGGTGCGACCGCCGTCCTCCAGCCTCATCTGCCACCACGCGGTGTTGGCCCCGAAGACCGCCAGGTTGCCGCCCGACCGGACGAAGCCCTCGACCCGGTCGCGCATCTCCCAACTCCAGTACTCGTCATGCCCGTTGACCACGAGCAGCCGGTACGGCAGCAGGGCCTGCGGGTCGAGGTGGAGGTCGAGGTTGGAGCAGTACTCGACGTCCGGGCCGTGCGCCCGGAGCCAGCGCATCAGCCCCTCCTCCCAGCGTTCGGGGGGCGGGCCGCCGCCCGGCCGGTCGAAGCTGACCTGGGCCGCGCGCTCCGGATCCTCGGTCCAGTAGAGGCCCTCCCCGGGCACACCGGCCCGGTTGTAGGCCTGCCAGGTGGCGAAGGGGACGGACAGCAGGACGGGTGAGCGCAGTCCCGGCTCGGCCGGGCGGACCACGAACCAGACCTCGCTCTCCTCCCCCGTTCCCGGGGTGAAGACCGCGCGGTAGAGCGAGCTGCGCCAGTGGGCCGGAACCGCCAGCTCCCACGGGCCGGGGTCGACCTCGGCGCGGTGCACCGGGCGGCCCTCGACGGCGTCCTCCACCGTCACCCGGCCGTGCCCGTGTCCCTTCACCGTGAAAAGCAGGGTCCCGCCCTGCGTACACGAAGTCGCCGCCGCATGGGCCACCAGGGCCATGTCACGCCATCCTTCCCCCGTGGTGCGGGCTGCACTGACGACGCGTCAGAAATGTTTGAAACGGCTCCGGACTGCCGCACAGGTCCGGACCTGCAGGGAGATTGGCATAGACCATTGATCACGTCAAGGTTCGGGTCCACCCCCGCCCCCACCGGCCGACCGCCCGCCGGAGGGCTGCTCGACCCACTGTGCAAGGCTGTGAGCAGTGAATTCGGGGCAGGGAGCAGCAGTGCGCGGTACGCGGAAGGCGGGTGCGGCGAGGGTGCGGACCTCGGCGCACGAGGAGAGCGACGAGCCGGGCCGGACGGATGCCCCCGAGGAGGCGGCCGGAGCCACCGCGGGCCGCGACGCCCGACCGCCCGACCGGCACCCGGGGTACCAGCACGGGCTGATCGACCTGCGCGGACGCCCCGGCCGGGCACCCGCCGCGCACTACCCGCCCGACGCCGTGGTGGTGATCTCGGGCCTGCCCGGCAGCGGCAAGAGCACGCTGCTGCGGCGCTGGTCCACCGAGGCGCCGGTCATCGACCCGCGCGACGTCCACCTCGCCTGCGAGGCCGTCATGCCCGCACGCATCCCCTACGCGGCCTACCGCCCCTGGGCCCGAGTGCTGCTGTTCCTCCGGCTGACCGGCGCCCTGCGCCGGGGCGGCCCGCTGCTGGTGCACGACTGCGGCAGCCGGCCGTGGCTGCGCCGCTGGCTGGCCGCAGGCGCCGCCCGGTACGGTCGCGAGCTGCACCTCGTCCTGCTCGACCTCAGCCCCGCCGAGGCCCTGGCCGGTCAGCGGGCGCGCGGCCGGTGGGCCTCGCCCCGCGTGTTCGCCCGGCACCGCCGGGGCCTGGAGCGCCTCCTGCGGAGCCTGCCGGCGGACGACGGGAGCCGGCCGGCACCGGGGCCCGTCCCGCCCGCGCTGGCGGAGGCCACCTCGGTGCTGCTGCTCGACCGGAGCTCGCGGGAGCACGCGAGTGCCGACTTCGGCCGGCCCGGCGGCGGAGCGCGGGAGAGCACCGAAGCCTAGGGCCTGTCCGGCGGATCGTGCCGGGCGCCCGGTTCGGCGCGCGGCCCGGCCCTTGCCGGGGGGGTCCGCGCGGGCCAGGTCCGGCGAGGGCTGCACCCCCCAGGCATCGCCCGCCGCGGACGAACGGCCGGCATCCCGTCCCCACGGTGTGCCGGCCGTCTCGCGCGATCGCGGAGCCGCCGCCGCGGACGGCCACGACTCCCCCGCACGCGAAGCCGTCCGACCAGGTCCCTCTTCGGGTTCCACTCCCGGCCGGCCGACCGCTCCCGCGTGGCACGACGGGCCCGCCCGCTCCGGGAGAGGCCGCACCGCCGTCACCGCACAGAACGCTCTATCGCTAGAGCTGTCCGTATCCTACGCCTGCCCGACGGGACGGCGACCGGCGGCCCGGGCCGCCCGGATCGGTGGGTTCGTCAGCGAACGGGCCAGGTCGGCCAAGGATTCCACGGACGTAGAATCCGAACCATGAGCACTCGCGACGTGCCCGCCGAACTCACCCGCCTGGTCTGGACACTCCACCGCGTCCTCAACCAGACGCGGCGACCGCCGGGCGGCGAGCCGGTCCGACCGCCCGCCCAGGTGGAGCTGCTCCAGCTGGTCCTGGACGAGCCCGGCATCAGCGTGCGCGACGCGGCCGCAGCGCTCCACATGCAGCCGCACAACGTCAGCACCCTGGTCACCCTGCTGGTCCGGGACGGCCTCCTCGACCGCGCCCCGCACCCCGAGGACCGCCGGACGGCGCAGCTCCGGCCGACGCGCGCGGCGCTCGACGCCCGCCGGCGGATCGACTCCAACCTCCACCTGGGTGTCACCGGAGCCCTGGCGGCGCTGCCGGCCGACGCCCTGGAGCGGATCGCGGCGGCCATCCCCGACCTCTGGCGGCTCGCCGAGGAGCTCACCCCGCCCCGGCCGTGAGCCCGGGCCACGAGACCCGGCACCCGGCACCCGGCACCCGGCCGACCCGAGCGCCGAAGGGCCCGCGGGGCGAGGGCGGGAGGCGGGAGGCGGGAGGCGGGAGGCGGGAGAGCCCGCAACCGCCGTGGTCACACGTCCCAGAGGCTCGACCGGACGGAATGCGGGGCCGGCGCCTGGGTGCGGAGGTGACCGTAGAGCTGGTCCGGTGAGACCTGGAAGGTGAGGACCCGTCCGGCGCCCGACACGGTGGCCAGCTGGACCCTGGTCCCCGCCGTCACGGCGCCGGGCAGGGCGCCCACCACGGCGGCCCGGACGGTGAACCCCTCGTCCAGAGCGATCACGTAGGGCGTCAGGCGGTGCTGCCCGCGCTGGGCGGCGGGCAGCAGGCGCTGCACCGTACCGTGGCCGGCACCGCGTTCCGTGAGCAGGTCGGCGGATCCGCAGACCGGGCAGAGCAGGCAGGTCGACGCCGTCGCGGCGCGGCACCAGCGGCAGCGCAGGTGGGTCAACTCGGTGTCCGGGAGGTCGACTTCGATGCCCGTCCGGTCGACGGGGAAGCCCGGGACGACATCCGTGGCGAGGCCGGGAGCGGGGGCGATGGTGAGTTCCATGGTGACTCCTTGAGGGATGAGGAGAACACGAATTCGCCGGCCGTGACCGGGGTCGGCGGGTGGTGCCGAACCGCGGACGGGCCCGACCGGCGGGCCGGACGGCGGGTGGTACCGCAGGGGGAGCCGATCAGACGCATCGCCGCCGGTGGGGCGCGCCCCGGCCGCCGCTCGCGCCGAGCCGGCGGCCAGGACCCGTCTACCCAGGGACCATATGGCACTCGGTGTCGACCTGTAAAGGCACTCAGTGCCTATTGCCGGGGAACCGAGTGCCACCGGCCCCCGACCGACCCGTCCACCCCCGCCGCCACCGGCGCCCGGGCCGGTCGCCCTCCGCCGCGCCCACGGCCGATCCGGTCGGCACCCGGACGCTCAGCCCTCCAGGGCCGACTCCACTCCGCGCACCACGCGCCACATCGGCGTACCCCGGCGGGCGACCACCACGACGACCTCGTCGTCCTGGGACTCCGGCGCACCCGGGCCGGGCGACCCGCTCCAGGTCTCGGCCACGAAGCTCAGGGCCTCGCCGACCGCCGCGGTCACGTCGCCCTCGCCGCCGGAGCGCAGCCACGTGCGCAGGGTGTGGTTGTGCGCCGCCACGACGGCGGCGGCGATCACGTCGGCCCGCAGGGCGCCGTCGGCCCGGGCCGCGTAGCGCGCCCTCAGATGGGCGGCCAGCGCCCGCTCGTAGCGCCAGACCACCGACAGCTCGTGCGCGCGGAGGTTCGGGACCTTCTTGGTGAGGAGGTAGCGCTGCACCGAGAAGGCGGGGTTGACGGCGTACGCGCGCAGCACCAGCCGGGCCGCGTCGCAGACCTGCTCGACCGGATCGCCGGCGTCGTCGGCGTCCTGGAGGAAGGCGGTCATCTCGGCCAGGCAGCCGTCGTGGTCGGGGAAGACCACGTCCTCCTTGGAGGGGAAGTGCCGGAAGAAGGAACGGCGTCCGACCCCCGCCTCGGCGACGATGTCGTCGATGGTGGTCTGCTCGAAACCGCGCTCCATGAACAGCCGGAACGCCGCGGTCACCAGCGCGTCCCGCATGGTCGGCTTCTCGACGACCGCCGCCGCGGCCTGATCCTGCTTACGCACCTCGCTCATGCAGGGACGGTAGCACCGAGTACCCTCGCGAACTGGGACAGCCGACACTGAGTGTGCATAATTCAGGGTACTGAGTGCCATCGCGAGGGAGCTTTCCATGAACAAGGACTTCGATCTCTTCCGGACCACCGAGGAGCACGACATGCTCCGGGAGGCGGTGCGCTCGCTGGCCGAGGCGAAGATCGCTCCGTTCGCGGCCG